>JACIYH010000030.1 GCA_014360055.1 Bacillota bacterium
GCCGATGGTACTTGGCGGGGGACCGCCTGGGAGAGTAGGTCGGTGCCGGGAAACCATTAGCAGGCCCCGGTGGGGGAGACCCCGCCGGGGCCCGCGCTTGCAGCCGCTTCGCCCGGCTGGAACGCAACGCCACCACACGCCGGGCCCCCCACTGGCCCGTTTCCGCTCCCGCTTCCCCCTATTTGTGGTACTATGTGCCTGAGGTTCACAAGTTTGGCATGATGTTGATGAACTGAGCCGAATGCGCGCGGGCGGGGAGCACGGGGAGAGGAGGGGGGCATGGTGGAAGGCAGCCTGACCTTTCAGGCGGGGTTCTGGTGGGGGACGGCCACTTCTTCTCATCAGGTGGAGGGCGGCCAAATCAACGACTGGACCCGGTGGGAAGAGCGGCCGGGGGCCATCTGGGGTGGCCAGCGGAGCGGCGCGGCCTGCGACCAGTACCACCGGTACCGAGAGGACTTTGCCCAACTCGGGGAACTGGGGTTCAACGCTCATCGCTTTTCGGTGGAGTGGAGCCGGGTAGAGCCCGACGAGGGGGTGTTTTCCCGGGAAGCGCTCGACCACTACCGGCGGGTGGTGGACGCCTGCCGCGAGAGCGGGATGGAGCCGTTCCTGACCCTCCATCACTTCACCAATCCCCTGTGGGTGGCGGACCGGGGAGGATGGCTGAACCCGCAGGTGGTGGACTGGTTCGCCCGCTACACGGAAGAGGTGGTAAGGGCCCTGGGAGAGCGGGTGACCTGGTGGATGACGGTTAACGAGCCGCTCGTCTTCGCCACCATGGGTTATTTGGCCGGTATCTGGCCGCCCGGGCACCACAGCCTGGCAGAGACGGTGACCGTGGTGCGCCACATGCTCATTGCCCACGCCCGCGCCTACCGTGCCATCAAGGAGTGCTTCCCGGCGGCTCAGGTGGGGGTGGCCCATAACCTGCGCCCCTTCCACCCCTCGCGACCGGAGTCGTGGTCCGACCGCAAGCTGGCCGCCTTTCTCGACCGTATCTTCAACCGGTTGTTCGTAGAAGCCATTGAGACGGGTATCCTGGGCTGGCCGGGCTGGGGATGGTTCACTCCCCGGGGCCGGTCCATCCCCGGTTTGGGGGGGAGCGAGGATTTCCTGGGGGTGAACTATTACGGCCGGGGCCTCGTGAGGTTCGGTCTCGACCTGGCCAGGGCGGCCGCCCAGCCCCCGCCTCCGGGGGCGGAGGTGAACCAGCTGGGGTGGGAGGTCTACCCGGAAGGTTTGCTGGAAGTGCTACGGTGGTTGGGACGCTACGGCAAGCCCATCATCATCACCGAGAACGGCATCTGCACGGACGATGACGACCAGCGGGTGCGCTTCATCCGCTCCCACCTGGAGGTCGTGGCGCGGGCCCTGAGTGAGGGGATCCCCGTGCGGGGCTACTTCTACTGGTCGAGTCACGACAACTTCGAGTGGGCGGAAGGCTACCGGGCGCGTTTCGGCCTCATCGGGGTCGACTTTGACACCCAGGAGCGGACCGTCCGCCCCAGTGCCCGCTTCCTGGGCGAAGTGGCCCGCAGAGGAGCGTTGTGAGCGCGGGATAGACCGTGCGCGCGTGCCAGGCTGCGCGGCGCCGAGAGGCGCACGAAGCAGCCCGGTGCGTGCGGACGCCTGCCGGAGCGCGGGCCTGCAGGGCGGAGCGTGCGGGCGGTCGGACCAGCGCGGGCGTGCCGGCTGATGGGGAGCATCCCAGGAGGCATTTCCTTCGCCCTACGAAGCTTTGCCAGGCAGCACCGGAGTTGGTTAGAATTTCAGGATGGCGGATACCGCCGGAGAGGAAGGAGGAACGGACGTGGCAAGTTTACCCGACGGTCTGGACAAGGATTTGGGCGACAGCACTGTTTCCAACCGGGTTATTGTCCACTTGCGTGTCCATGACCACACGGCAGCGTTCGCCAGGGGGATCCGCGTGGGTACGTTGAAGCGGCGGGTGTATCTGTACGGGACCGTTCCTTCCGAGGATGCCAGGCAGAAGGCAGAACGGGTCACGCGCACGGTGGAGGGCGTGGGCGGCGTAGTTAACCTCCTGGAGGTGGCGCCTTAGTTTGTGCCGCGGCCCCGGCAAGGGCCGCGTAGAGCCAGGGCTGGCGGTGGGCAAAGGCATCGGTACCGGGCACGATGATCTTGTGGCGGGCCAGGCAGAGGTGAGCCTGGCCCGCCACGCTCTGTTCGGTCCCCGCAAAGGCCTGGGCCAGGATGCGACCGTCGGGATCCACCAGCAGGCTCGCTCCTCCTTCGGTCTCTTCGGCCGGCCCGCCCCCGCCGGGGCTCTGCCCCTTGCCCCGGGCCATCCCTGCTTCCGGCGTGAGGGGTCCTGCCAGGGCTGGGTGAGGGGCGTTCGCGGCCACCACGAAGACCTTGTTCTCAGCGGCCCGCGTTCGAGCCACGGCCTCCACCATGTCCGCGGGGAGGGAGCACGGCCAGGCCAGCCACTCGGCGCCCGCCAGGGCCAGCACCCGGGCTACCTCGGGCAGGAGCGCTTCCCGGTCGAGCATGATGCCCAGCGTGCCGGCCGGTGTGGAATACACCCTGCGCTCGGGTGCCAGGGCGGCATCCACCGTCACCGTCGCTTCAGGCGTCTCCAGGCGGGCCACCACCTGCCGTCCGGTCCGCCAGGCCACCACCTTCACGGGCAGTTCTCCCCCGTCCTGTGCAACGCGGCCCGGGGCAGGTGCATCGGGCAACACGCTTGTTACCGCAGCCGTCACGCCCTCGTAGGTGAGGCCGCGCAGGAGGTCGTCCAGGGACTCCCGCCCGGCCAGTTGCAGGGCGGCCAGGCGTACCACGTGGGGCGCGGAACGCGCGGGGGCCGCCTCGGGCGCGGAGGGCGCAGAGGGCACCCCGGGGGCGGGCCCGGGGCGTGTCACCTGGGGCGCAGGCGCCGGGCGGGTCACCGGGGCTTCCGGACCGGGAGCAGCCAGGAGCGCGTAAGCGGGGGGCTGCCGGTCCCTGCGGGGGTCAAAATCGGGCCAGAGGGGCGGGACGGGCTCATCCAGGGGGATGTCGGCCAGGATGACCTGCGGCCCGGTGGAGCCCGCCCGGGCTACCACCTGGCCGTCCGGGGAGATGATCTGGCTGAGGCCGCAGTAGACGACGCGGCCGGCTTCCATACCCACCTTGTTCGCCGCCGCCATCCAGCAGCGGTTCTCCAGCGCCCGCACCCGGAGCATGTACTCCGCCTGGGGGTTGGAAAGGCGGGCGGGATCACGCCCGGAGGACACCCATCCCGTCAGGTCAAGTTGCAGCCGGGCACCCTGCAGGGCCAGCAGGCGGGGCACCTCGGGAAGGCGGCCGTCGGCGCATACGAACATACCTATTTTCCCCCAGGGGGTGTCGGCCAGCGCAGGGGCTGACCCCGGGGCGAACCAGCGCGAGTCGAAGTGCCACAGGAAGTGCTTGTGGCCCCGCGCCACCACCTGCCCGTCCGGGGCGAGCATGACGGCGCTGTTATGCAGGATGCCCTCCCCGCCGGGTTCGACCAGTCCCAGCGCCAGGTAACAGTTCCCCCGGCGGGCCAGCCGGGCGAACGACTCCAGCACCTCGTGGGGGGGCCGGAGCCGGGCGCTCCCGTACCCGGCCAGGAAGTATGCCGGGTAGGTGCACTCCGGCAGCAGGATCAGGTTTGGTGATGAGGCAAGGGCACGCTCGGTCATGGCAAGGGCGTGGGACAGTCCTTCTTCGGCATTCTGGAGGTCGTAAGCCTGAAGCTGTACGCAGGCCAGTCTCACCGGCGGTCACCCCTTCCCCGGTTACGGGAGGAAGCAGCTTCCGGGCGCGCGAAATGAGGCAGGGGGGATGCGTAGTGTTCCGCATCAGCCGCGGGGAGGTATGCCAGCGCCCCGAAAGGCTGCTGGCGGAGGTGGGGCGCAGGGGGTGCGAGGGTGCCTGCCTCTTCGGTCCCGTAGAAGTTTTCTACTTCAGCGGGTTTTCCTTCCTCCCCACCGAGCGGCCCGTGGGGCTGGTGCTGACCCGTGCCCGGGTGGATGAGGCCGTGAGCCGGTACTTTGCGCAGAACGGGCTGGAGGACTACTGGAGGCACCACACCGGCCATGCTCCTCACATACTATCCCCGCGACCTGGACAGCCTGGTGTGCGAGGTGTAGCCCACCACGGAAGGCTTACTACCCCTTGACCCACGGGAGAGGATGCCCCTGGTGGAGGCCCTGCTGGAGTGGGAACGGGCGGGCGGGACGTCCTTCCACACCCCCGGGCACCGTCAGGGGCAGGAACTGAGCCACCGCGTTGCCGCCCTCCTGCCGCAGCGTCTCTTCACGCTGGATGCCACCGAAGTGCCCGGGCTGGACGACCTGCACGATCCCCGGGGCGCCATCGCGCAGGCTCAGCGGTTGCTGGCCCAGGAGTACGGGGCCGACGAGTCCTTCTTCCTGGTGGGGGGCAGCACGGCAGGTATCCTGGCGGCGGTGCTGGCGACGGGCGGTCCCGGCCAGAAGCTGCTCATGGCACGGTACAGCCACCGGGCAGCCTTCGCGGCGGCCATCCTAGCCGGGTGCAAGGTCCGCTACCTGCCCGAGAGGTGGGGCGGGGACGGCCTGCCCCGTGGCCCTTGCCCGGAAGAGACGGCAGAGGCGGTGCGAAAGTGGCGCCCGGAGGTACTCCTCCTCACCCGGCCCAACTACCACGGCATCGCCTTTCCCCTGCAGGGGGTGGTCCATGCCTGCCGGGAGGTGGGCACGGTGCTGGTGGTGGACGAGGCCCACGGCGCCCACTGGCAGGCGGCCGAGCTGCCGTGTGCGCTCGAGGCGGGGGCGGACATCGTGGTCCAGAGTGCCCACAAGACGTTGCCCGCACTCACGCAGGCCGCCTGGCTGCACCACCGGGGCGGGCGGGTGGACGCCGCCCGGCTGCGGGATGCCCTGCGCATGGTGCAGAGTTCCAGCCCCTCCTACCTGCTCATGGCTTCCCTGGACGCGGCCCGCTGGCACCTGGGTCGGTGGCGGGCGGAGGCGCGTGGCCGCCTCGAGGGCTTGCGCCGGCTGAGGGAACGCCTGGAGGAGGCAGGGATTCCCCTCCTCCCTCGCGGGCTGGCCCCCGGCTGGGTGCACGACCCCCTCCGCCTGGTGGTGGACGCGGGAGCCATGGGGTGGAGCGGACCAGCGCTGGCGGCCTCCCTCAGGGAGGCAGGTATTGAGGCAGAGTGGGCCGAACCCCACAGGGTGCTGCTGCTGCTCGGTTTGACCCCGGGCCCCGAGGAGGAACACCTGGTGCAGGTTCTCCTGCAAATCGCGCGGGGGGCGGGCGAGGTGCCCGGCGGCGCGGACCGGGGCGGGTACCCGCGCCTGGAGAAGGTGATGGACCCGGCCGGGGCATGGTGGGCCGCGCGCGAATCGATCCCCCTGGAGGGCGCAGCCGGCCGCATCGCCGCCGACCTGCTGTGGTTTTCCCCTCCCGGCGTACCCGTGGTGGTCCCGGGGGAGAGGTGGACCCACGAAGCGGTAACGTTCCTGCGCCGGTGCGAAGAGGTGGGCGTTGTGCCGGTGGGCTGGCCGGAGCCCGCTCGGGTGCGGGTGGTCCGGCGGGGGTGAGCCGACCTTGTGCGGTTGGTGCGGTGGGGGCGAGTGGGCTGGTGCGAGCGGTGCGAGGGAGGTGAACGGGTGGTCGGGGTGCAGGAAAGGGGCGGTAAGGTGGGGTACTTCATTACCCTGGAAGGACCCGACGGGGGCGGCAAGTCCACCCAGTTGAAGATGCTGGTACCCAAGCTCCGGGAGCGGGGAGTCCAGGTGGTGACCCTGGGCGAACCCGGGGGGACCGCCCTGGGGCGGGCCATCAGGCGGCTGGTGCTCGATCCCGGGTGCGTGATTTGTCCCCAGGCGGAAGTGCTCCTGTATGCCGCGTCCCGCGCCCAGGCCGTGTACGAGGTGGTACTGCCTTCTCTCCGCGAAGGCAAGGTTGTGGTACTGGAGCGGTTCCTCGACTCCAGCCTGGCCTACCAGGCGGCGGGGCTGGGCATCCCGGCCCGGGAGGTGCTGGATGCTAACCGGCTGGCCACGGGTGGCCTCGAACCCGACCTGACCATCCTCATCGACATCGACCCGGCCCGGGCCAGGCGGGAGCGCCTGCGCGGGACGCGGGACCGTATCGAAGGGCGGGACGAAGAGTACCAGCGCCGGGTGAGGGAAGGCTTTCTGGAGGTGGCCCGGAAGCACCCCGGGCGGGTCAGGGTGGTGGACGGCTCTCTACCCGTCGCAGAGGTGGAGAGGATTGTGTGGCATTTGGTAGAAGAATCCCTGCGCAGGGCGGGTGTACTGAGAGACGAGAAGTGAGGTGAGGGCGTGAAGCTGATCGTAGCCGTCATCCAGGACAAGGATGCCGTCCGGCTGCTGGAAGCCCTGATCAAGAAGGGGTATCGGGCCACGAAGCTGGCCAGTACCGGCGGATTCCTGCGCGAGGGGAACACGACGGTGCTGATCGGGGTGGAGGACGGGGAGACCGACGAGGTGCTGGGTACCATCAGGGAAACATGCCGGCCCCGGGAACAGTTGGTGACCCCCCTTACCCCCATGAGTGGTCCCGCCGACTCGTACGTGGCTTACCCGGTGGAAGTGGTGGTGGGCGGGGCCACCGTGTTCGTGCTCAACGTGGAACGCTACGAGAAGATATGACCCCCCGCCAGCAACTCGAAGCCGCCCTGCGCTCCGGTCGGCTCGCCCACTGCTACCTGCTCTGCGGGCCGCGCGACCGCCTCGAGGAGGTGGCGTACCGGGCGGCCCGGGCCCACCTGTGCCTGGAACCGGGTCGGCCCGACCCGGCCGATCCGTGCGGGGTCTGCCCCTCCTGCCGCATGGCTGCGGGGGGTATCCACCCCGACCTCCGCCTGTGGGAGGCGGAGCGGGGGGTCTGGCGCATCGAGCAGGTGCGCCTGCTCACCGCGGAAGCGTTTCACCGCCCGGCCGTAGGCGACCACCGGGTCCACATCCTGGCGGACGTGCACCTGCTCAGCGGTCCTTCGGCCAACGCCCTGCTCAAGCTGCTCGAGGAACCACCCCCCGGGACCCTGTTCTTGCTGCTGGCTGAAGAGGTCTCCGGGCTTCCCTCCACCTTTCTCTCCCGCTGCCAGTCACTCTTCTGGCGCCCGCCAGAGACGCACCCCGCTTACGAGTACGGGGTAGACGTGCACGCCCCGGGCGCTCCAGCGGGCGTGGTCACGGGCAGCGGCGCCGCCGCCGGGGCACCCACCCGGAAGGCGCAGGGCGGCGGGGACCGGGGGCGCCAGGAGGAGACTGTGGAGGAGGTCCTGCAGGCGGTGGCCCGCGGCAAGGGGTCTGGACTGCTGCTCCTGGCTAAGCGGCTGGCCGAGGGGGACGGGGAAAAGATGTGTGCCCTCCTGCGGCAGGCACTGCGTGACCGCGTGGTGGAACTGACGCGGGAGGGACAGTGGGAGGCAGCGCGGGCCGCGCTCGGGGCCTGGGAGGCGGTCGAGCGGGCGGCCACCCGGCTGGAGGCCCACGGCAATCCCCGTCTGGTCTGGGAATGCCTCCTCCTGGAACTGGCCGGGCCTGCTGAGGCCGGCGTGCTTGCTTGTCCCCGCCCGTCGCGCGGTTTATAATGCGGAAGGGATTATGTTACTCCCCTGGTTGGTGAAAGATTTGGCAAAGGTAGTGGCTGTTCGCTTCAGGCGTGTGGGAAAGCCATATCACTTCGACCCGGGTGCCCTTGAACTGGAGCCGGGGCAGCGGGTAGTGGTGGAAACCTCGCGGGGGCTGGAGATCGGCGAGGTCATCTCCCCGGTGCGCGAGGTTCCCGACGAGGAACTGGTCCAACCCCTGAAGCCCGTACTGCGGGTGGCCGGTGAAGAGGACCTGCGCCAGGCCGAGGCGAATCAGGCCCTCGCCCACCAGAGCCTCGCCATCTGTCGCGAGAAGGTGGCCGAGCGCGACCTCCCCATGCACGTGCTGGACGCCGAGTACACCCTCGACCGTTCCCGGTTGATCTTCTACTTCGTTGCTGAGAGCCGGGTCGACTTCCGGGATCTGGTGCGCGAACTGGCATCCATCTTTCGTACCCGCATAGAACTGCGGCAGGTGGGGGTACGGGACGAGGCGAAGATGGTGGGGGGCCTGGGCCCGTGCGGGAGGGAAGTCTGCTGCGCCGTCTGGCTTTCGGAGTTCCAGCCCGTCTCCATCCGTATGGCCAAGGTCCAGAATCTTTCCCTGAATCCCGGCAAGATCTCCGGCCTGTGCGGCCGGCTCATGTGTTGCCTGCGCTACGAGGCGAGCCTGTACGGCATGAAGACCGCGGAAGAAGCCGATGAAAAAGAGGAGGGAGCCGGGGACGGACCCGACGGGGAGGCAGCCCCCGACCGGTAGCCCGGGAACGGGTCGGGAGCGGTGGCGGATCACCGTCCGGGGTACGGTGCAGGGTGTGGGTTTTCGTCCCTTTGTGTGGCACCTCGCCACCTCCCTCGGGCTGCAAGGTTGGGTGGCCAACGCCGGCAGCGGCGTGTCCATCGAGGTAGAAGGGCCCCGCCAAGCCCTGGACGAGTTTGCCTCGGCCCTGCGTGCCCACCCGCCCCTGCTGGCGCGGGTGGACGAGGTGGAAGTGCAGGTCCTGCCAGGCCTCTCGCCGGAGCCCGAGCAGGGATTCCGCATCGTGGCCAGCCAGGGCGGGCCCCCCGCACGGGTGATGATCCCCCCCGACCTGGCCACCTGCCCCGATTGCCGCCGGGAGATAAATGATCCCGGTGACCGCCACTACCGCTACCCCTTCACCAACTGCACCCGCTGCGGTCCCCGCTTCACGGTGGTCACCGGCCTGCCCTACGACCGCGCCCTCACCACGCTGGCTTCGTTCCCCATGTGCGACCTGTGCCGGCGGGAATACGAAGACCCGGCCGACCGGCGCTTCCACGCCCAGCCCACCGCCTGTCCCCAGTGCGGACCGCGGGCATGGGTGGTCGATGGGGCCGGGCGCGAACTGCCCGGCTCGTGGGACACGGTGGCGCGCGACCTGCTGCGAGCGGGCTACATCGTGGCGGTGAAAGGCATGGGAGGTTACCACCTCGCCTGCGACGCCACCTCGCAGGAGGCGGTGGCGCGGCTGCGGGCACGCAAGAAGAGGCCGGCCCGGCCCTTCGCCGTGATGTTCCCCGATCTGGAGACCCTACGACTTTACTGCCTTACGTCAGAGGCGGAGGAAGAGTTGCTCACCTCCCCCCAAGCCCCCATCGTCATCCTCTTCCGGAAGGCGGAGGGGGCGGCGCTGGCGCCGGCGGTGGCGCCGGGCCTGGACACGGTGGGGGCCATGCTGCCCTATACGCCCCTGCACATCCTCCTCCTGGAGGGTTTGCCGCCCCTGGTGATGACCAGCGGCAACCGCAGCGGTCTGCCCATCGTGCGCGAGGAAGGTGAGGCTCTGGCCCAGTTGGGGGACATCGCCGACTTCTTCCTGGTGCATAACCGGCCCATCTTCCGCCGCTGCGATGATTCCGTGGTCCGGGTGGTACCCCTGGCGGGAGCCGTGGGGGCGGGCCCGCCCCGGGCCGCGCGCCCGCACGCTTACGTGCAGGTGATGCGCCGCTCACGGGGATACGTGCCCGCCCCCGTGACCCTGCCCCTGCCGCCGGGGGCGCGCCGGGAGTCCCTGCCGGTGGTGGCGGCCCTCGGCGCGGAGATGAAGAACGTGGTCTGCCTCACCCGGGAGGAACGGGCCTACCTCAGCCAGCACCTGGGGGAGATGGACACCGTGGAAGGGGTCGACAACCTGCGGGAGGCACTCACGCAGTTGGCCTCCCTGCTGGGGGTGGAGCCCTCAGTACTGGCCCACGACCTGCACCCCACCTTCTCCCTCACCGGCCTGGCCGCTGGGTTTCCTCCCGAACGGCGGGTGGGGGTCCAGCACCACCACGCCCACCTGGCCTCCGTGCTGGCGGATTCGGGTAGGCCGGGCCCGGTGGTGGGGCTGGTGGCGGATGGGGTGGGATACGGCAGCGACGGCCAGGTGTGGGGCATGGAGGTGCTGGTGGGGTCGCTGGGCGGGTTCCGCCGCGCGGCCCACCTGGCCTACGTGCCGCTGCCGGGGGGCGAGGCGGCCATCCGCAATCCCCTGCGCATGGCCGTCAGCTACCTGCGGCGGGGCGCGGGCGAGGAGGGACTTGCCCTGGCTCACCGGCTCTTCCCCGGTCACCAGCGTGAGGTGACCGCCACCTGGCACCTGTGCGCGCGCGAGCGCCTGCTCTGCTCCAGTGCCGGGCGCCTCTTCGATGCCGTTTCAGCGGTGCTCGGCATCTGCCCGCGCAACACCTACGAAGGACAGGCGGCCATCGAACTTGAAGAAGAAGCGTGGCGCGCCCTGGCCGGGCGCTCCCCAGAGGCCCTGGCCGCCACGTTCCCGTCCTCGGCCGGGGCATGGCGCAATGGCAGTGGCGCCCCGGTGCACGGTGGGATTGCCCCGGAGCCCGCCGACCGTCCGCGGCCGGTCGACGGTCCGCCGCCGGTGACCGACGCTTCGCGGTCGGTGTTACGGTGGGTGTTAGATGCGGGGCCCCTGGTGGTCGATGCCGCACCGCTGGTCGTAGGGATGGCTGAGAGTTACCTGGGGTCCGGGGCGGACCCGGCGGTGCGGAGGCAGCTTGCCCTGCGCTTTCACCTGGAGGTGGCGCGCCTGATGGTGGAGATGGCGTGCCGGGTGGCGCGGCGGGAAGGCCTGGACACGGTGGCGCTCTCGGGGGGCACCTTCCAGAACGCCCTGCTCGTCCCGCTGGTGGTGGCGGGCCTGGAACGCGCGGGGCTGCGCGTGCTGTTGCCCCGGCAGGTCCCCGCCAACGACGGGGGGATTGCCCTGGGACAGGCGGCGGTGGCAGTGTGGAAGCTGGCAGGGGGTGAGGAGTTTGTGCCTGGCAGTACCCGTGCGGGTGCTGACGCGGGAGGGTGACTGGGGCGAGGTGGAGAGCAGCGGCGCCCGCCTGCGGGTGGCCCTGCACTTCGTCCCCGAGGCCGGGCCGGGGGACTGGGTGCTGCTCCACGCCGGGGCGGCCATCGCTGTCCTCGACGAGGAGGAGGCGCGGGAGAGCCTGTCCCTTCTGAAGGAGTTGAGTGTGGCCCGTGACCGGTGAACCTCCCGTGTGGGAAGGGTTCCGGGACGCCGACCTGGCGCGCCGGCTGGTGAACAGGATTCGGGACCGGGTGGCGCGGGAACTCGGCGGGCACGTCACCCTCATGGAGGTGTGCGGGACCCACACGGTGGCCATTTCCCGTACCGGCATCCGATCGGCGCTGCGGGGCGCGGTCACTCTGGTGAGCGGGCCCGGCTGCCCCGTGTGCGTGACCTCCCAGGGGGACGTGGATGCCATGGTGGAACTGGCATCCCGGGGGCTCACCGTATACACCTTCGGTGACATGATGAGGGTGCCGGGGACGACAGATAGCCTGGAGACTGTGCGTGCCCGGGGGGGCCGGGTGAGGCTGGCCTACTCCGCTGCGGACGCCGTGGCCCATGCCGCTTCCCATCCCGGGGAGCAGGTGGTGTTTCTGGCCGTGGGATTCGAGACCACGGCGCCCGGGGTGGCCCTGGCCCTCCGCCAGGCCCGCGACCTCGGCCTGGACAACTTCACCGTGTATCCGGCCCATAAGCTCATCCCCCCTGCCCTGCGTGCCCTCCTCGACCGGGAGGAGGTGCGGGTGGCGGGGTTCCTCCTGCCCGGGCACGTATCCACCGTCATAGGGCGGCAGGCCCTTTCGTTCCTGGCCCGAGACTACGGCCTGCCCGCCGCCATCGCCGGGTTCGAGCCCGTGGACATCCTCATGGCGGTGGATAGGCTGACCGAGATGATGACCCGGGGCGAGGCGGCGGTGGCGAACATGTACCCGCGGGCGGTGCGCGAGGAGGGCAACCCCCTGGCCCTGCAGGCCATGTGGTCCTGCTTTGAGCCGTGCGACGCCTCCTGGCGGGGTCTGGGGTTGATCCCGGCCAGCGGGCTGGAACTGCGGGATCCCTGGCGGGATTTCGATGCGCGGTGCCGGCACGGCGTCAGCACCTTCGAGGCACCGGTACGGCCCGGCTGCCGCTGCGGGGACGTGTTGCGGGGGAAGATCCTCCCCCCGGCCTGTCCGCTGTTTGCACGGGCGTGCACGCCCGCCCGGCCGCAGGGTCCGTGTATGGTTTCTTCCGAAGGCGCCTGCGCGGCGTACTTCCGTTACGAAAGGGGCGATGGCGGTGACTGCCGTGGGGAAGGGTCAGGTGCTGCTGGCCCACGGTGACGGGGGGCTCCTCACCCGCCAACTGCTCGGGGACCTCTTCCTGCCCCTGCTGGACAACCCGGTGCTGCGGCGCCTCGAGGACGCAGCCGTGCTCACGGCAGACGGGTGCCGCCTGGCCTTCACGACCGACTCCTTCGTCGTCAGCCCCCTCTTCTTCCCGGGCGGCGACATCGGGCGCCTGGCCGTGTGCGGCACGGTGAACGACCTGGCCATGGTGGGGGCGCGCCCCCTTTTCCTCTCGGCGGGCTTCATCCTCGAGGAGGGGCTGGAGCTGGAAGTGCTGGAGCGGGTGGTGCACTCCATGCGCCAGGCGGCGCAGGAGGCCGGCGTGCACGTGGTGGCCGGTGACACCAAGGTGGTGGAGAGGGGTAGGGGCGATGGCCTCTTCATCAATACGGCCGGTCTGGGGCTGGTGCCTCCGGGCCTGTACATGGGTCCGGAGGCGGTGCGGCCGGGGGATCGGCTTCTCCTGAGCGGCGCCGTAGGAGAGCACGAACTGGCGGTGGTGCTGTCCCGCGAGAGCCTCGGGGTGGAGACCCGGTTACGGAGCGACTGCGCACCCCTCAACGGCCTGGTGGCCCAGATCACGCAGTCCTGCCCGGGAGCGCTCCACCTGCTACGGGACCCCACCCGCGGCGGGGTGGCCACCGTCGCCCGGGAAATGGCGGCGGCCTGCGGGCTGGACTTCTACCTGGAGGAGGAGCGCATTCCCCTGGCCGAGCAGACCCGCGCCCTGTGCGACCTGCTGGGGCTGGATCCCCTTTACCTGGCCAACGAGGGGAAATTCCTGGCCGTGGTGGAGGCGGGGCAGGCGGAACGGGTGGTGCAACTGTGCCGGTCCCATCCCCTGGGGGCGGGCGCCTGCCTGGTGGGGGAGGTCCGTCCGGGCCGGGGCCGTGCCTACCTGGTCACTACCCTGGGTGGTACCCGCCCCCTGGAGTTGCTGGCGGGGGCGCAGTTCCCCCGCATCTGTTGAGCTGAAGTCCTGCCCCTGCGCGGTGAACCGCGCGTGTGCCGGGAGTGCGCGTCGACCGGCGCACCCGTGGTGCGGGTGCGCGGGCAAGTGACGTGTCTCACAAAGGGGCGCGAAGCTGTTGCTATTTTGTGATGGTGCCGCATATTGCAACGTTGATTTTTAGGCCTTTGCAAGGATTGCGTAAGGGATGCGAGATAAATTGTTGTTAGAATCTCACCGGGCATGTGAAACATGTCACAACCCTGCAGCGAGGTCAAGCGTGCGCCTGCGAGATGTCCAGCGAATCCTGCGTGCCGAGGTGCTGTGGGGTGAAGACCTGCTCGACCGGGAGGTCGTGGCCGGCTTCGGCTGCGACCTTATCTCCGATTCCCTTTTCTTCGCCACCCCGGGCACCCTGCTGCTGACCGGGCTCACCCATCCCCAGGTGGTGCGGGCCGCAGAACTCATGGAGTTCTGCGGGGTGGTTTTCGTACGGGGCAAGAGGCCGGCCGACTCGGTGATAGACCTGGCCCGGGACAGGGCCATACCGTTGCTGCTTACCGGTTACCTGCTCTTCGATAGCTGCGGCCTTCTGTACGAGGCCGGCCTGCGAGGGTGCCGGGCCCAGGCACCCCGGTGAGGTCATGGTAGAGGAGCTGGTGCTGGAATTCGAGGTGAGGGGGCTGGATTTCGCGGCGGTAGGAGAGGCTTCCGGTACCATAAAGCGCACCCTGCAGCAGGTGGGGATGGATGCCTCCCTGGTGCGGCGGGTGGCGGTGTGCGCCTTCGAGGTGGAGACCAACATCGTCATCCACGCCCATCGGGGTGTGGTGCGGGCCCGCATCTCCCCCCGGCAGGTGGTGGTGGAGGGCGAGGATGAGGGGCCGGGTATCCCCGACCTGGAAGCGGCCATGCGGGAGGGCTTCTCCACTGCGCCCGCTTACATCCGCGAGATGGGATTCGGGGCGGGCATGGGCTTTTCCAACATGCGGCGGTGCGCGGACCACATGGAGGTGTCCACCCAGGTGGGTAAGGGCACCCGGGTCCGGCTGGTGATCGAGGCGAGTGGGTCATGACCCAGGGCGGGTACTTCCACTCGGTCCGGCTGGACCTGGACAAGTGCAAGGGGTGCACCAACTGCATCAAGCGCTGCCCGGTGGAGGCCATCCGGGTGCGCGAGGGCAAGGCCCAGATCATGGAGGAGCGGTGCATCGACTGCGGCGAGTGCGTCCGGGTATGTCCCAACCATGCCAAATACGTGGTGACGGACGGGCTCGACCGCCTGCAGCAATTCCGGTACCGGATAGCCCTTCCCGCGCCGGCGTTTTACGGGCAGTTCCGGCCCGACGTGCCTCCAGGGGCGGTGTTGGCCGCCCTCATGGCGGTCGGGTTCGACGGGGTGTTCGAGGTGGCGGTGGCGGCCGAGGCGGTCACCCTGGCCACCCGGGCTTACCTGGAACGGGGGATGCCCCGGGCGGCGCGTCCCCTCATCTCTTCGGCCTGCCCGGCGGTGATCCGGCTCATGCAGGTGCGTTTCCCGACCCTGCTCCCCCACATCATCCCCATAGAGTCTCCCATGGAGATGGCCGCGCGCCTGGCCAGGGAAGAGAAGGCGCGGGAGTGGGGTGTGAACCCCCGCGAAATCGGGGCGTTCTTCATCACGCCCTGCGCGGCCAAGGTCACCGCGGCCAAGCAGCCCGAGGGCAGTCTGGTGAGCAGCGTGGATGGGGTGCTCTCCATGAGCACCATGTACGCCGAGGTCTTGCGGCGCCTGGCCGACGTGAACCCGGGCACCGAACTGCACCGCTCCTCGGGCGCAGGTATCGGCTGGGGCATGGCGGGGGGGGAAGGCCGGGCGCTGGGGACCGGTACCGTGCTGGCGGTGGATGGCATCCACAACGTGGTGGCCGTGCTGGAAGAGGTCGAGCGGGGGACGCTGTCCGACGTGGACTTCGTAGAGGCACAGGCGTGCGTGGGGGGCTGTATCGGGGGTCCCCTGACCGTGCAGAACCCCTTCATCAGCCGGGTGCGCATGCGCCGCCTGGTAGAGGAGTTCGGAAGGCGCTCGCCGGGCGTGGACGAGGCCGAGGTGAGGAGGCGGTTCCGGCAGGGCTTCTTCGACATGGCCAAGACCATTAAGCCCCGGCCCGTGCTGCGCCTGGACGAGGACGTGACCCGGGCCATCCGCAAGATGGATCGTCTGGAGAAGACCCTGGCGCGTTTGCCCGGCCTGGACTGCGGCGCCTGCGGGTCGCCCACCTGCCGGGCCCTGGCGGAAGACATCGTGAGGGAGCGGGCCTTCGAGACCGATTGCATCTTCCAGTTGCGCGAACAACTGGAGGAACTCGCCGAGCGCATGGTGCAACTCAGCCGCATCGTGCCCCCGGCTCTGTCCCGGGACAAGGCGTCCGGTGGAGGTGGCGGCGGTGAACCTGAAGACCGTGATTGAGCGGCTGGGGCTGGAGGTGCTGACGGGCGCCGATCACCTGGGCCGGGAGGTGACGGGCGGCTACGTGAGCGACCTGCTTTCCGACGTGATGGCCAACGCAGTGGCGGGCCAGTTGTGGCTGACCATCCAGACCCACCAGAACGTGGTGGCGGTGGCCAGCCTGGCCAACCTGGCGGGAGTGGTCATCACCTCAGGCAAGAAGCCCGATGCCGAGACCCTGCAGCGGGCCGAAGGTGAAGGGGTGGTGATCATGCGATCCCCCTATCCCACCTTCCGGGTGGCCGGCGAGCTCTGGGGGCTTCTGGGCGGGGCGAGCTAGGCCATGCCCCGGCTGCGTCGGTGGCGCGCGGACCTGCACGTGCACACGGCGCTGTCCCCCTGTGCCGACGACGATATGAGCCCGTGGCGGGTGGTGGCGGCGGCACAGGTGGCCGGGCTGGACCTTATCGCGGTGACCGACCACAACTCCTGCCGGCAGGTACGGGCGGTGGTGGAAGTGGGCAAGATGGCGGACCTGGCCGTGTTGCCGGGCATGGAAGTGCAGACGCGTGAAGACGTGCACCTGGTGTGCCTCTTTGACACCGTCGAGCAGGCGGAGAGTTGGGGCGAAGAGGTGTACGAGCACCTGCCCGCCCGGCGCAACCCCGAGCAGACCTTCGGCAAGCAGCTCCTGTTCGACACCTGCGACCACCTCATGGGCAAGGAAGAGCGGCTGCTGCTCACCGCCTGTGACCTGGGTGTGGAGCAGGTGGTGGCCCGCGTGACCGCCCTGGGCGGTGTGGTGGTACCCGCCCACGTGGACCGGCAGGCCTACGGCCTGGTGTACACCCTGGGATTCTTCCCTCCCGGGCTGGACCTGCTGGCGGCGGAGATCTCCGGGCGCGAAGCGGAGGACGCGGTGAGGGCCCGGTTCCCCCAACTGGGGGACATCAGGCTGTACGCGGCCTCCGACGCCCACCGGCTGGAGGAAATCGGGCTCCACCCCAGCCTCTTTTACCTGCGGGAGCCCACGGTGGCAGAGTTGGGGCTGGCGTTTCGGGGCGTGGGCGGCAGGAGAGTGGGCATCTGCCCGGGGTAGCCAGCCCGGGGCGGGTGCGACCGCACCGGCCCGGGGCAGGCGTCACGCCCAGGCAGGTGCCAGACCGCCGGGAGGGGGAGGAGGTTGATGGTCTGCCCGGATGATGCACCAGTGACCGCAGCTTGAGAGAGGAGGGAGATCGTGGCACAGGCGGCGGCCCTCAGCCCGGCGCTGAGGGAGGAAGCAAGTGAGATCATCGGTAGCTACCGGGGGCAACCCAGCGGCCTCATCCAGGTGCTCTCGCGCCTGCAGGAGAAGCTGGGGTACCTGCCCCGCGACGTGCTCAAAGAGGTGGCCGACACCCTGGGGGTGTCCCTCACCGAGGTTTACGGGGTGGTGACCTTCTACGCCCTCTTCACCCTGAAGCCCCGCGGCCGTCACACCATCAACCTGTGCAAGGGGACGGCCTGCTACGTGCGTGGGGCGGCCCAACTCATCGAGCGTCTCAAGAAGGACTACGGCCTCAAGCCCGGCGACACCACCGACGACGGACGCTACACCCTGGAGGTCATCCGTTGCCTGGGCGCCTGCGGGTTGGGTCCGGCCATCATGATCGACAAGGACGTGCACGCCCGCGTGAAGCCCGAGAAGCTGGGCGAGATCCTGAGCAGGTACGAGTAGGGGGACGACGGTGCAGGAACTGGCCCTCCACATCCTGGACCTCTTCCGCAACGCCGTGGAGGCGGGAGCCCGCACGGTGCATGTAGCCGTGCGGGAAGACCGCACTTCGGACCGGCTCCAGATCGAGGTGCGGGACGACGGCCGGGGCATGACCCCCGACCAGGTGCGCACCGCCTGCGACCCCTTCTTCACCACCCGTTCCACGCGGAGGGTGGGGATGGGGTTGGCCTTGCTCCAGGCGGCGGCGGAGCAGGCGGGGGGCGGGCTGGGCATCGAGTCGACCCCCGGCGGCGGGACGCGGGTGGTGGCGACCTTCCAACTGGGCCACCTCGACCGGGCTCCGCTGGGGGACATGGCCGCCACCCTTGAGGTGATGGCGGCTGAGGCGGGGGTGCAGGTGGAGTACGAGCACTGGCTGGACGGCCGCGTGTTCCGGTTCTCTACGCGCGAGCTGGAAGAGCGTCTGGGGGCTGAGGCGCGGGGGGATCCGGCTGTGCTGACCTGGGTCGAGCGCCACATCAGGGAGGGCGAAGAGGCCCTGCGATCCCCGGTTCGTGAATATTGCAAGGGGGTGGATGCGAGGTGAAATCGCTGGAAGATCTGGCCCGACTGCGGGAGGAAGTACGCGAACGCATTAAGGTGCGGGAGGGCGCGAAGGCTGTGCGCATCACCGTGGGTATGGGCACCTGCGGCATCGCCGCCGGGGCCCGGGACGTGATGGCCGCCCTCCTGGACGAACTGGCCAAGCGGGGCCTCACCGACGTGACCGTCACCCAGACCGGTTGCGCGGGGCTGTGCGAGTACGAGCCCCTGGTGGAGGTGGCCCGGCCCGGCCAGCCCAAGGTGACTTACTCCTACGTGACGCCGGAGAAGATACGCCAGATCGTGGCCCAGCACGTGGTAAACGGCCAGATCATCGGTGAATGGGTGCTGGCGGCCAGGTAGCCGGAGGGAGGAATCACCATGCAGCTTTACCGCGCCCACGTGCTCGTATGCGCCGGGGCCGGCTGCATCTCCTCCGGCTGCAAGGCCGTGGAGGACGAGCTGCTGGCGGCCATAAAGGAGCACGGGCTCGAAAACGAAGTGCGGGTGGTGGAGACGGGGTGCATGGGACCCTGTGACCTGGGCCCCATGATCGTGGTGTACCCCGAGGGGGTTTTCTACCGCAAGCTCACCCCGCCCGACGCCCGCGCCATCGCAGAAGAACACCTGCTCAAGGGCCGGGTGGTGGAGCGCCTGGTATACCGTCTACCGGACACGGGGATCCAGGTGGCGGAGCGCGAGCAAATCCCCTTCTTCCAGCGCCAGGTGCGCATTGCCCTGCGCAATTGCGGAGTCATCGACCCGGAGCGGGTGGAGGAGTACATCGGTCGCGACGGCTACGCCGCCCTGGGCAAGGTGCTGTCCTCCATGAAGCCGGAGCAAGTGATCGATTACCTCAAGCGCTCCGGGCTGCGGGGCCGGGGCGGCGCCGGGTTCCCCACCGGCCTCAAGTGGGAATTCGCCATGAAGGCGCCAGGAAGGCCCAAGTACGTGGTGTGCAACGCCGACGAGGGCGACCCCGGTGCCTTCATGGACCGCAGCATCCTGGAGGGCGACCCCCACACGGTGCTGGAAGGCATGGCCATCTGCGGTTACACCATCGGGGCCAACCAGGGCTACGTCTACGTGCGGGCCGAGTACCCCCTGGCCGTGGAGCGGCTGAGCAAGGCCATCGCTCAGGCCCGCGAGTACGGGCTCTTGGGTGAGAACATTTTCGGCACCGGCTTCTCGTTCGACGTGGAGATCCGGGTGGGTGCCGGTGCCTTCGTGTGCGGCGAGGAGACCGCCCTGCTAGCCTCCATCGAGGGCCGCCGGGGCGAGCCGCGGCCGCGGCCGCCCTTCCCCGCCAACGAGGGGCTGTGGGGCAAGCCCACCGTGATCAACAACGTGGAGACCTGGGCCAACGTGCCCCCCATCATCCTCAACGGTCCGGAGTGGTTCGCCCGCCTGGGGACGGAGCGCTCCAAGGGTACCAAGGTCTTCGCCCTGGCCGGCAAGATCAACAACACCGGTCTGGTGGAGGTCCCCATGGGCACGCCCCTGGGGGAGATCATCTTCGACATCGGCGGCGGCATCCCCAGGGGGAAGAAGTTCAAGGCGGCGCAGACGGGCGGCCCTTCGGGCGGTTGTATCCCGGCCGAGCACCTGAACACGCCCGTGGACTACGAGTCCCTGGCCGCCCTCGGTACCATCATGGGGTCGGGCGGCCTCATCGTCACCGACGAGGACACCTGCATGGTGGACTTCGCCAAGTTCTTCCTGGAGTTCGTGCAGGACGAGTCCTGCGGCAAATGCACCCCCTGCCGGGTGGGCACCAAGCGCATGCTGGAGATCCTGGAGCGTATCACCCGGGGCGAAGGCAAGGAGGGGGACGTGGAGCTCCTCATCGAGCTGGGCGAGCAGATCAAGAACGCTGCCCTGTGCGGCCTGGGGCAGACCGCCCCCAACCCGGTCCTCTCCACCATCAGGTACTTCCGGGACGAGTACGACGCCCACATCAGGGACAAGAAGTGCCCGGCCTCGGTGTGCGCTTCCCTGTTCAACTCGCCCTGCCAGAACACCTGCCCGGCGGGGATCGACATCCCCATCTACATCGACCACATCCGCAACGGGCGCTTCCGCGAGGCCTACTTCACCATCAAGCGGGACAACCCGCTGGCGGCGGTGTGCGGGCGGGTGTGCGATCACCCCTGCGAAGCCCGCTGCCGGCGTGCCCAGATCGAGGAACCCATGGCCATCCGGCTGCTCAAGCGGGCGGCCACCGACTGGGTGCTGGAGCACGAGGGGCGCCTGCCCAACTTCGCCCCCGCCCCGCCCAACGGCATCAGGGTGGCGGTGGTGGGTTCCGGTCCCGCCGGCCTCACCTGCGCCCACTACCTGGCCCTCAAGGGCTATCAGGTGACGGTGTTCGAGGCCCTGCCCGTGGTGGGCGGCATGCTGGCGGTGGGTATCCCCGAGTACCGGCTGCCCCGCCAGGTGCTGGAGGCGGAGATCCGGTCCATCACCGACCTGGGCGTCGAGATCCGCACCGGGGTGCGGGTAGGCAAGGACCTGACCGTGGAGGACCTCCGGCGCCAGGGTTACCGGGCCGTGTTCCTGGCCATCGGCGCCCACGGCAGCCAGCCCCTGGGGGTCAAGGGCGAGGACCTGCCCAGGGTGTACTCCGGCGTGGAGTTCCTGCGCGAGGTCAACCTGGGCCGCGCCCCCGATTTCCGGGGCAAGACGGTGGCGGTGGTGGGTGGTGGCAACGTGGCCATCGACGCTGCCCGCACCTCCCTGCGCCTGGGGGCCAAAGAGGTGCACATCGTGTACCGCCGGCGCCGGGAAGACATGCCCGCCATCCCCGACGAGATCACCGAAGCCGAGCACGAGGGCATTAAGTTCACCTACCTGGCCGCTCCCGCCTGGGTGGTGGGCAAGGACGGCCGGGTGACCGGCCTGGCCTGCCAGCGGCAGACCCTGGGCGAGTTCGACTCCAGCGGTCGCCGCCGGCCGGTGCCCCAGCCGGGCTCCGAGTTCATCCTGCCAGCCGACGTGGTCATCTCCGCCATCGGCCAGACGGTGGAGTCGGAACTGGCCACCGGGAACGGAGCCCTGGCCCGCGGGCGGGGTGGCGTGTTCGTGGTCGACCCACGGACCATGGCCACCAACCTGGAAGGCGTGTTCGCCGGCGGTGACTGCACCTCCGGACCCGCCAGCGTGATCGAGGCGGTGGCGGCGGGCAAGCGGGCGGCCGCCTCCATTGACTGCTACCTGGGCGGCGACGGCAAGGTGGTGCCCGAGGAGCCGGTGGAGCGGAAGCTGTCCGGCGAGCTGCTCGAGAAGGAGACGCCGCGGCGCAAGGTGACCGTGCTCCCGCCCGAGAAGAGGCGCGATTCCTTCCGGGAAGTGGAGCTGGGCTACACCTACGAGGCGGCCATGGCCGAAGCGGCCAGGTGCCTGCGCTGCGACGTGAAGTAGGGGGGAACCGGCATGGCTAAGGTAACCCTGACCATAGACGGGCGCAAGGTGGAAGCCGAGCGGGGGATGACGGTGCTCGAGGCGGCGCGCCTGGCCGGCATCAACATCCCCACCCTGTGTTACCTGGAGAACCTCAACGCCATCGGGGCCTGCCGGGTGTGCGTGGTGGAGGTCAAGGGGGCGAAGGCCCTGCAGGCCTCCTGCGTCCTCCCCGTGGCCGAGGGCATGGAGGTGTGGACCAACTCCCGGGCGGTGCGCGCTTCCCGGCGTACCACGGTGGAACTCCTGCTCTCCGACCACCCCACCGAGTGCACCACCTGCATCCGCAACGGGACCTGCGAACTGCAGGCCCTGGCGGAGTCACTCGGCATCCGGCGGGTGCGCTTCGAGGGTGAGAAGCACGGCGGGGTGCCGGACGAGTCGAGCCCCTCCATCGTGCGGGACAACGCAAAGTGCGTACTCTGTCGCCGGTGCGTGGCCGTGTGCGAGAAGGTGCAGTCGGTGAAGGCCATCGGGCCGCAGGAGCGCGGGTTCGAGACCGCCATCGCCCCGCCCTTCGAGCTGCCGCTGGCGGATTCGGTGTGCGTGAACTGCGGGCAGTGCACCCTGGTGTGCCCCACCGGGGCCCTGCACGAGCACGACGACTCCGAGCTGGTGTGGGCGGCCCTGGCTGACCCCGGAAAGCACGTGGTGGTGCAGACCGCTCCCGCCACGCGGGTCACCGTGGGCGAGATGTTCGGCATGCCCCCGGGCAGCGTGGTCACGGGCAAGATGGTGGCTGCCCTGCGCCGCCTGGGCTTCGACCGCGTCTTCGACACCGACTTCACCGCCGACCTCACCATCATCGAGGAGGGGTACGAGTTGGTCCACCGCCTGCAGGAGGGCGGCGTGCTGCCCATGATCACCTCCTGCAGCCCGGGGTGGATCAAATTCATCGAGACCTTCTTCCCCGACATGCTGCCCAACCTGTCCACCTGCAAGTCGCCCCAGCAGATGTTCGGGGCGCTGGCCAAGACCTACTACGCCCGCAAGGTGGGCATCGACCCGGCGGACATCTTCGTGGTGTCCATCATGCCCTGCACGGCCAAGAAGTTCGAGGCCCGGCGCCCGGAGATGACCGACTCCGGCTACCCGGACATCGACGCCGTGCTCACCACGCGGGAGCTGGGCCGCATGCTCAAGGAGGCGGGGGTGGTTTTCGACGCCCTGCCCGAGGAGCCCTACGACGATCCCCTGGGGGTGTCCACGGGGGCCGGCGCCATCTTCGGCGCCACGGGGGGGGTGATGGAAGCGGCCCTGCGCACGGCCTACGAGGTGGTGACGGGGAAGACGCTGCCGGCGCTGGACTTCCAATCGGTGCGCGGCATGGAGGGGATCAAGGAGGCGACCGTCAACCTGGACGGGACCGAGCTCCGGGTGGTCGTGGCCCACACCCTGGGCAACGCCCGCAAGGTGCTGGAGGCGGTGAGGGTAGATCCCGGGCGCTACCACTTCATCGAGATCATGGCCTGCCCGGGCGGCTGCATCGGTGGCGGTGGCCAGCCCATCCCCACCACCGACGAGATCCGCAAGAAGCGCATCGAGGCCATCTACCGGGTGGACCGCGACATGCCTCTGCGCAAGTCCCACGACAACCCGGTGATCAAAGTGCTGTACCAGGAGTTCCTGGGCGAGCCCAACTCTCACAAGGCCCACGAACTCCTGCACACCCACTACCAGCCGCGCTACCAGTACGCGCAGCTCTGAAGGAGGGACAGAGATGGGTAAGGCCAGCCTGGAGGTTACCCGGGGCGCGGCCGCATGCGGCTGCGCGGCCAGAACCGCGGCGGGCAACGCCAGGGAGGCGTCGCCGCAGGACATGGCCCGCGTGCGGGAGATCATCTCCCGCCTGCGCGACCGGACGGCGCCACTTCTGCCCATCCTGCAGGCTATCCAGAAGGAGATGGGCTGGATATCCGAGGAGGCCATGGTGGAGGTGGCAGAAGCCCTGGGGATGCACCCCAGCCAGGTGTACGGGGTGACCACCTTCTACACCCTGTTCGCCACCGGGCCCAAGGGGAAGCACGTGATCAGGGTGTGCGCCAGCGCCCCCTGCCACGTACCGGGGGCGGGGGCGGTGCTGGAGGCCCTCAAGAAGGCCCTGGGGGTGGAGGTAGGCGAGACCACGCCCGACGGCAAGTTCACCCTGGAACTGACGAGCTGTATCGGGGTGTGCGGGGTGGCTCCCGCCATCATGATCGACGACCAGGTCTACGGCAACCTGAAGCCGGCCGACATCGGGGCCATCCTGGCTCGTTACTAGGGAGGGGGGAGGGAGATGCTGTACCGAGCCCACGTGCTGGTATGTAACGGCACCAACTGCAGCCTGAAGGCCTCGCCCGAGATCCAGAAGGAGTTCTCCCGGCTCCTGCCCGAGTACGGCCTGGACAAAGAGGTCAAGGTGGTGGAGACCGGCTGCTTCGGGCTGTGTGAGTACGGTCCCACCGTGGTGGTGTTCCCCGACGGGACCTTCTACTCCGGGGTCAAGGTGTCCGACGTGCGGGAGATCGTCTCCGAGCACCTGTACAAGGGCCGGGTGGTGAAGCGGCTGCTCTACCAGGTGCCACCGGCCGCCAAACCCGTGCAGGTGTACCCGGAGGTGGACTACTTCCGCCACCAGGTGCGGGTGGTGCTGCGCAACTGCGGGTTCATCGATCCCGAGTCCATCGAGGAGTACATCGCCCGCGGCGGCTATCAGGCCCTGGGGAAGGCCCTCACGGCCATGACTCCCGCCCAGGTGGTGGAAGAGATCAAGGCCTCCGGCCTGCGCGGCCGGGGCGGCGCCGGCTTCCCCACCGGGCTCAAGTGGCAGTTCGCCGCCCGTGCGGACGGCTCCGGGCCCAAGTACGTGGTGTGCAACGCCGACGAGGGCGAGCCCGGCACCTTCAAGGACCGCCTCATCCTGGAGGGCGATCCCCACGCCGTGCTGGAGGGCATGGCCCTGGCCGGGTACGCGGTGGGCGCCCACCAGGGGTACGTCTACATCCGGGGTGAGTACGTCCTCTCCATCGAGCGCCTGGAGCGGGCCATCGCCCAGGCCCGGGAGATGGGCCTGCTGGGGAAGAACATCCTGGGCTCGGGCTTCGACTTCGACGTGGAGATCCGCCTGGGGGCGGGTGCCTACGTATGCGGCGAGGAGACGGCGCTCTTCGAGTCCCTGGAGGGCGGCCGGGGCGAACCCCGCATCAAGCCCCCCTATCCCACTGACGCCGGGCTGTTCGGCCGTCCCACCGTGATCAACAACGTGGAGACCCTGGCCAATGTGCCGGTGATCATCGAGCGGGGGGCGTCCTGGTTCCGCACCCTGGGCACCCAGAAGACCCCGGGCACCAAGGTGTTCACCCTCACCGGCGACATCGTCAACGCCGGTCTCATCGAGGTGCCCATGGGGATCACCCTGCGCGAGATCATCTACAACATCGGCGGGGGCATCCCCAACGGCCGTCAGTTCAAGCTGGCCCAGACGGGCGGCACCTCGGGGGGCGTGATCCCGCCCGAGTTGCTGGACGTGCCCATGGACTACGACAGCCTGGCCGCCCACGGATCCGCCCTGGGCTCGGGGGCGCTGCTGATCATCGACGACTCCCACTGCATCGTGGACGTGGCCAAATCCTTCTCGTTCTTCTTCCTGCACGAGTCGTGCGGCAAGTGCACGCCCTGCCGGGAGGGGACTCTGCAACTGCACCGCATCATGGAGCGCATCAGCCGCGGCGAGGCCACCCGCACCGACCTGGAGAACATGAAGGCGCTGGCCCAGGCCATGTACGTGGCCCCGCTCTGCCCGCTCGGGCAGACGGCGCCACTGCCCCTCATGAGCACCTTCCGGTGGTTCGAGTCAGAGTACCTGGCCCACGTGGTAGGCAAGACCTGCCCCGCCGGGGTGTGCCCCGTGGACGGTACCGCCGCGCGCGCTGCCGCGGGTTGCGCCGCGAGGGAGGTGTAGCGCATGGACCTGGTCAACGTCACCATCGACGGTCAGAAGCTGAGCGTGCCCAAGGGCTTTACCATCCTGGAGGCGGCCCGCCTGGCCGGCATCGACATCCCCACCCTGTGCCACCACCCCGACCAGGAGGTCAAGGCGGTGTGCCGGGTGTGTGTGGTGGAGGTGGAGGGCTCGCGTACCCTGCAGGCGGCCTGCGCCTACCCGGTGGCCGAGGGCATGGTGGTACGTACCAACACCCCCCTCGTGCGCCAGACCCGGCGCATGGTGGTGGAACTCATGCTGGCCCGCCACCCGGCCGACTGCCCGAGTTGCACGCGCAACCTGCACTGCGAACTGCAGACCCTGGCCGAACGCCTGGGTATCCGTGAGGTGAGGTTCGGGCGCGAGGAGAAGGGCCTGCCGCTCGACGACTCCAACCCGGCCATCGTGCGGGACCCCAACCGCTGCATCCTGTGCCGGCGCTGCGTCGAGGCCTGCCATAAGGTGCAGGGTGTGGGCATCCTCTACCCGGTCCACCGCGGGGCCGACGCCATCGTGGCCCCCGCCTTCGAGAAGCCGCTGGCGGAGTTGCCCTGCGTGTACTGCGGCCAGTGCATCAACGCCTGCCCGGTGGGTGCGATCTACGAGGTCGACCACACCGAGCGGGTGTGGAAGGCCATCCACGACCCATCCAAGCACGTGCTGGTGCAGACGGCGCCCGCCACGCGGGTCTCGCTGGGCGAGGAGATGGGGCTGGGCGTGGGGGCCATCGTCACCGGCAAGATGGTGGCCGCCCTGCGGCGCCTCGGGTTCGACCGCGTCTTCGACACCAACTTCACCGCCGACCTCACCATCATGGAGGAGGGCCACGAGCTCATCCACCGGCTCACCCACGGCGGCGTGCTGCCCATGCTCACCTCCTGCAGCCCGGGCTGGATCAAGTTCCTGGAACACTACTACCCCGAGTTCATCCCCAACGTGTCGACCTGCAAGTCACCGCAGCAGATGTTCGGGGCCGTGGCCAAGACCTACTACGCCGAGAAGATGGGGTGGAAGCCCGAGGACGTGTACGTGGTCTCCATCATGCCCTGCACGGCCAAGAAGTTCGAGGCCCAGCGGCCGGAGATGGACGACTCGGGCGTGCAGGACGTGGACGCCGTCCTCACCGTGCGGGAGCTGGGCCGCATGATCCGCGAGGCGGGGCTGGACGTGACCGCCCTGCCCGAGGAGGACTACGACGATCCCCTGGGCCGTTCCACCGGTGCCGCCGCTATTTTCGGCGCCACGGGTGGCGTCATGGAGGCGGCCCTGCGCACGGCCTACGAGGTGGTGACGGGCAAGCCGCTCCCCAAGCTGGACTTCGAGGAAGTGCGCGGCCTGCAGGGGATCAAAGAGGCCACCGTGGCCATGGACGGCACCCAGGTGAAGGTGGCGGTGGCCCATAGCCTGGGTCACGCCCGCCGGCTTCTGGAGGCGGTCAAGTCCGGCCAGGCCCAGTACCACTTCATCGAGATCATGTGCTGCCCGGGCGGCTGCATCGGCGGCGGCGGCCAGCCGGTGCCCACCACCAACGAGGCCCGGCAGCGCCGCATCGACGCCATCTACCAGGTGGACCGCAACCTGCCCCTGCGCAAGTCCCACGAGAACCCGGCCATCCAGGAACTGTACCGCGAGTTCCTCGGCCAGCCGCTGGGGGAGAAGTCGCACCACCTGCTGCACACCCACTACACGGCGCGTCCCCGCTACCGTAAGGCCTAGCCGCCCGCGCAGGTTTCACCGGCCCTCTCGAGCGGCCGGTGCAGCCGGGGGAGGGGGGCGTTGCCAGGACAGGCCGCTCGTGATATGATGAACATGACCGGCTGACCGGCGGGGTGCGCCCGGTCGGGAGGCGGTCGGCAAAGCGTTCAGAATAGTGATCCCTGAGGGAAGGGGAGTCCCTGAACCGAGGGGGCCGGGGGTCGGGTGGCACCCGGTCTTGTGAGGGCGGTAACAAGGGCTCGTCTTCGCTCGGGGAGAGCGAGGGCGGGCCCTTGTGGCATGAGTGGCCCGGGGCTCCGGCACGGGGGGCGCCAGACCCGGGGCTCCGGCGCAGGGTGCACCAGCCGGAACCGGGACGCCGGCGCAGGGGGCACCGGGCGGGAGGGAGAGTGACCGTGGGAGTGGAGCGCGAGCAGGGCATGCAGGGCCAGTGCCGGGCGGGGACGGCGGAGCCGGACCGCCGCGTGGGGGTGGTGGGGATAGTCATCACCGACCGCGGCCACGTGGCGGCGCGGGTACAGGAAGTGCTGTCCCGATATGGAGACATGATCGTGGGCCGCATGGGCATCCCCTACCGCGAGCGGAACCTGGCCGTGATCGCCCTCATCGTGGACGGCACCACCGACCAGGTGGGTGCCCTCACCGGCAAGCTCGGGCAACTGCCCGGCGTACTGGTGCGCAGTGCCCTGGCCCCGCCCCTGCCTCCGGGGGCTGGCACCCCAGAGGGAAGGTGAAAGGCGTGGCCATCGCCGTCGAGCAGGAAGTTTCGTTTCTCGAGGCGCTGTTGCGGGCGCGGCGCCGGCCCGGGGAAATCGGACGCCGGGAGATCCTGGCGCTGCTGGAGGGTTCCGAGGAGCCGGGGCGGG
>JACIYH010000031.1 GCA_014360055.1 Bacillota bacterium
TCGAGCAGGATGTCCTCGGTCTCGTGGACGTTCTTTCCCCAGAGGTGACCGGCGTCCCTGATCTCGACCCTGCCGTCTTCCACCAGAATGTAAACGGGCCGGGGGGAAGCTCCTTCCACCACCAGCCCGTCGTACCCCGCAAACTTGAGGGCGGGGGCCCAGTGCCCGGCGGCGTGGGCCTCCCCCCAGATCCCGGTGAGGGGCGACCGGGTGGTGACCACGTAGCGGTTGCCCTGGGGCCACATGGTCCCCGTGAAGGGACCCGTGAAGAAATACAGCTTGTTGTGCGGGCCGAGGGGGTCCACCTCCGGCCCCACCTCATGGTAGAGGAGCCAGGAGGCGTAACCCGTCCCCCCCAGGAAACGGCTGGCCAGGTCGGAGTCCAGGGGTTCCTTCCCGGCCTCTCCCCGGGTGAGGTCGACCCGCAGGATCCTGCCCGCATACCCGTACATGCCCCATCACCTCCCGCAGCGAGCCATGCACCGGCACGGGCCGGGCGCCCATGCGCCCCGGCACGGGCTCAGGCTCGTGACCTACGGGTACCACCGGTGCGGGCTTGCCCGGCCTTCGCATCGAGGGCAAATTAGTCACCCGTGCCTTAATTGGCGCTAATTCCCCTATTCGCCACCACAGCCCCGGATTCCTCCCCCGGCCAGGGCCCGTTCCAGTTCGCCCAGATCGGGCGGGATGTGGATGGGCTCTCCCGCCGCGCGCAGCGCGTTGGCCACGTCCTTGAGGCCGTTTCCGGTTACGATCCCCACCACCACCTCGCCCGCGGCGACGATCCCCTCCCGGCGGGCACGCGCCAGCCCCGCAAAGGCGGCTGCCGCCGCCGGCTCGGCGAAAACCCCGGCGGAAGATGCCAGCAGGCGCATGGCCTCCAGGATCTCCTCATCGCTGACCGCCACCATCTCCCCACCCGAGCGCCGCACCGCCCGCAGCGCCTTGATGGGATTGCGGGGCACCCCCACCGCGATGCTGTCCGCCAGGGTCTCTTCCGGCTCGGGCACCCATTCTTCACCGCCCGCCTGGAAGGCACGGTAGATGGGGGCACAGCCTTGCGCCTGCACGCCCAGCAGGCGGGGAACCCGGTCGGTGAGCCCGCAGTCGTGCAGATCGAAGAACCCCTTGCCCACTCCGGCGATGGTACAGCCGTCTCCCACCGATACCACCACCCAGTCGGGCACCCGCCACCCCAACTGCTCCGCGATCTCCAGGGCGACCGTCTTCTTGCCCTCCACCAGGTACGGGTTCAGGGCGGCGTTGCGGTTGTACCATCCCCAGCGGCGGATGGCTTCCATGGAAAGGCGGAAGGCGTCCTCGTAGCTGCCCTTCACCGCCACCACCCGCGCCCCGAAGAGCAAGAGCTGCGCCAGCTTCCCCTTGGGCGCCCGGTCGGGTACGAACACGTAGCTGGGCAACCCCGCCGCGGCCGCGTTCCCGGCCAGGGAAGAGCCGGCGTTTCCCGTAGAAGAACAGGCCACCGCAGAGGCCCCCGCCTCCATGGCCTTCACCACGCCCAGGGCGGAGGCCCGGTCCTTGAGGGACCCCGTGGGATTGAGCCCGTCGTCCTTCACCCATACCTCTTCCAGCCCCACCGCCCGGGCATACCTGTCCGCGCGGTAGAGGGGAGTGCCCCCCACCCGCAGGTTGGGCCGCCCGGAGGCGGGATGCACGGGCAGGAGCGGCAGATAACGCCACATATTCCACTCCGGGTTCGCCGCCAGGGAGTCGCGCCCCAGGCGTGTCCGCGCGTAGTCGTAGTCGTACTCCACCTCCAGGATGCCCGCGTCCCCACACCGCGAGCAGGTGTAGGTGGTTGGGGTGGCCTCGTATTCGGACCTGCACAGGGTACACCTCAACCAGAACGACCCCGACATATCCATCCCTCCCCTCCTGACAGGTGGCCGTGGCGGGGAGCCGCCGGTGAACCCCCCCGCATCGACAACGGGCCCCCGCCGCGACCGCGGCCAGTGCCGGCCGCAGCGGTGGGCGCGGCGGGCGTCAGAACCCGCGCGCCTGGCGCAGCAGGCGGTCCACCTCCGCCACCTTCTCCTGGTGGGCGGACCACCAGCCGGGGTCGCGCTGGGCGTTGAGTTCTTCCACCGTCTTGCCCTGCTGTTCCACCCAGGTATAGTACTTGAGGTTGAACCAGCGCTGCCGGTTGTGGGCCGTCCCTTCCTGGATCCAGTCCAGCTTCACCCCGTGGAAGATGCTCTCCAGGTACACCGCCGCCCGCACACGGTCGATGGGACCGTACTGCCGGGCCATCTCCGCCATCACCGAGCGGTAGCGGTCGATGCCGTCGGTGGCCACCGTCACCACGTTGTCACGGGGGCCGAAACCGTAGAACTTCACCGTCTTGATGGCCCCCAGCACGTTGCAGACGCCCGAGATGCCGAAAACCTCCGCCAGCTTCCTGGCCTGCCCGGGGTCGACGCCGGCCTCCTCGCTGAGGTAGCGCACTCCGGCGGGGTCGGTGAGGAGTTGCAGGCCCTTCTTGCATTCCAGGTCGTCCATGCACATGAGGGCGTCCATGTTGAGCACGTTGTGAATCCAGGTGACGTGCTTGTCGCCGATACCCTGGATGTCGTGGCCGCCGTACCCGTTGGCGAACAGGGTCGGGCACTGGATGGGCTCCAGACCCACGATCCGACATTCGGGGAACAACTGCTTGAGCAGGTCACCCGCGGCGATGGTGCCGGCCGACCCCATGGCCGACACGAACGCCGCCACCCGCCCGTTACCCACCCCCCGTTCCCTCAGTTCCGCCACCGCCTCCGCCACGCTGTGGCCGGTCACGTAATAGTGGAAGCGGTAGTTGGCCATCACCTCGAACTGGTTCAGGACCCGTATCCTGTCGGGATCCCGGACGGCCAATTCCTTGCACTTGTCGTAAATCTCCTTGACGTTGCTCTCGCAGCCGGGCGTCTTGATATACCCGGCACCGTAGTGGCTGATGAGCTCAAACCTCTCCCTGCTCATGAGTTCGGGCAGGATCACCAGGGAATCGTAACCCATGCGCGGGCCCACCCAGGCCCCGCCCACACCGTAGTTGCCGGTGGAGGGCCAAACCAGGGTGTGCCGTCCGGGCGCGATCTCCCCCGCCAGTTGCTTCTCCATGGCCACCGAGTAGGTCGCCCCCACTTTGTGGCTGCCGGTGGGGAAATCCCTGGCGTACAACACCACGATGTTGGCGTCCACGCCCGTCAGTGCGCGGTCCAGCACCAGGTAGCGCACGCGTCCCTCCGGGTCCTTCCAGGTGATGTTGAAGAGGTTGACGGGATCGAGGGGATCCTGCTCGCGCGCCCGCCGGGCCCGTTCCCTGATCTCTCCCGGTATGCGGTCGGGGTGCAACATCTCCTCGAAGGTGGGACCCCAAACGTAACCCGGCTCACTCACCGTGTTCGCCTCCCCTTGCACGCAGGTAGTCGATTCCCGTGCGCCGCCCGGCCCGCTCCAACATGTGGCGGGCCACCTCCCCCGCCATCCGCGCCAATTCCCTCTCGTCGGGCAGGCCCACCAGGCGACCTTTCTCCACGACCACCTGACCGTTCACCATAACCGTCTCCACGGGACCCGGACCGGTGGTCACCAGCGCCGCCACGGGGTCGCCCGCCGTGCCTGCGAACTCGAGCCGGCCCAGATCTACCAGGATGATGTCCGCAGCCATGTCCACATCAAGGTAGCCGGTGTCGTCGCGGCCCAGGACCCGGGCACCGCCCGCGGTGGCCAGGTAGAGCACGTCTTCCGGCCCAAGGCCGCTTTCGCCGCGGGCGTGCTTTTGCAGCAGGTAGGCCACTCTCAACTCTCCCCACATGCTGGAGCCGTCGTTGCTGGCGCTGCCGTCCACCGCCAGCCCCACGCGCGCCCCGGCGTCCAGCAGCTCCCCCACCCGGCACACGCCCGACGCCAGCTTCATGTTGGATACCGGGCAGTGGGCCACACCAGTACCCGTCCGCCCCAGCAGGCGCACCTCCTCATCGTTCAGGTGGATGGCGTGGGCGAACCAGACGTCCGGTCCCAGCCAGCCCAACCGTTCCATGTGGGCCACGGGACGGCAGCCGAACTTCTCCCGGCAGAACCGCTCCTCGTCCCGGGTTTCGGCCAGGTGGGTGTGCAGCATCACCGCGCGCCGGCGGGCCAGTGCCGCCGCTTCCTCCAGGAGCCGGGGGGTAACGGAGAAGGGGGAACAGGGGGCCAGCGCCAGGCGGCACATCGAATACCGCCCCGGGTCGTGATAGCGGTCCAGCAGCCGCTCGCAGTCGGCCAGTATGGCATCTTCGTCCTGAACCAGGTCATCCGGGGGCAGGCCACCCCGGCTGCGCCCCAGCGACATGCTGCCCCGGGCGGGGTGGAACTTGATCCCCAGTTGGCGGGCCGCCTCGATCTCCGCTTCGATGAGGCCGTCCGCCGCCCGGGGGAAAACGTAGTGATGGTCCGCCGAAGTGGTACAACCGCTCTTCAACAACTCCCCCAACCCCACCAGGGCGCCCAGGTAAACCGCCTCGGGCGTGATTTCCCGCCAGACCTCATACAGCATGGTGAGCCAGGGGAAAAGCGGCAGATCCTGCACCGCGGGGATGGCCCGCGTCAGCGTCTGGTAGAGGTGGTGGTGGGTGTTGACGAACCCGGGGAAGACCGCCCTGCCCTCCGCCTCGATCACCCGGTCCACCGGCTCTCCTTCCCCCGCGCCCACCCCCAGGGCGGCAATGCGGCACCCGTCGATGAGGATGTTGCCGTGGCGGATGCGCTCCCGCCGCGGATTCATGGTCACGATCCAGTCCGCGTTCCGGATGAGTACCCGCACGCGCTCACCCCCTCGAGCCGCGTCAAGGCACCGCCGGGGGCCCGGCTGCCCGGACCTCCCCGGGTTGCACCGGGCGGTCTGGTGCCGCCGCGTCAGTACCGTTCCCACAGGGAGCGGGCCAGTTCGCGGGAACGGGCCAGGACGGCTTCCTCGTCCACCGTCTGGAACGACCGTCCCCGCATGATAAGGCGTCCTCCCACCATCACCGTGTCCACCGCTGCCCCCGCCACCCCGTAAATGAGGTGGCCCATGTAGTTGGCCCTGTCCAGGGGCGTGGGGGGACGGTAGTCGAGCAGGATGAGGTCGGCATACCCGCCCTCCGTGATCTGTCCCAGGGGCCGGTCCCAGTAGCGCCGGGCCAGGCGGGCGTTGTTCACCCAGGTGATGCCGCGCACCTCCTCGCCCCCCATCGCGCGCGGGTCCCTGCGGGCCAGACGGGCCCCCATGGCCGCCAGGTTCATCTCCCGCCACAGGTCCAGGAACCCATCCCCGCCCAGCACCACGTTGACGCCCGCCTCCAGGAGGTCCGGCACCGGCGAAATGCCCACCGCGTTGTTCATGTTGGACACGGGGTTGTGGGCGACCGTGCAGCCTGACTCCCACAGTATCCGGATCTCTTCGGGGCCCACCAGGACGCAGTGGGCGGCGATGCTCTTCTCCCCCAGCACCCCGGCCTCGGCCAGGCGCCGCACGGGGTGTTTGCCGCACATGCGCAGCGTTTCCGCCACATCCGCCTCGCCTTCCGCCACGTGGACGTGGAAGCCCACCCCCAGCCCGTGGCCGATCTCCGCGGCCAGGCGCAGGGTTTCCTCCCCCACGGTGAAGGAAGCGTGCAGCCCGAAGGCCGCCCGCAACAGTGAACCCCCCTCGCGGCGGCACCTTTCCGCGAAGCGCCGGTTCTCCTCCAAACCCTGGCGTGCGATGGCGGGGCCGTCACGGTCGGATACCTCGTAGCACAGGCACCCGCGCAGCCCCACCTCGGTGAAGGCGGCGGCCACCCGGTCCAGGCTCCCCGGACAGGAGCAGGGGCTGGCATGGTGATCGAAGAGGGTGGTCACACCGTGCCGCACGGCCTCCAGCAGGGCGGCCAGGGATTGGTGGTAGTTGTCCTCGGGTGTAAGAGCGCGGTCCAGCCTCCACCAGAGTCGCTCCAGGATCTGGCGGAAGTTCGCCGCCGGTTCCCCCCGCCCCGGTATGCCGCGCGCCCAGTGGCCGTAAAGGTGGGTGTGCCCGGTCACCAACCCGGGCAGGATGAGCATCCCCCGCGCGTCCAGAAAGGGCTCCTCAGGATGTCGGGCGCGCAGGTCCCCGGTGGTACCTACCTCTTTGACCACCTCGCCCTCCACCAGCACCGCCCCATCGGGGAAAAAGCGGTTGTCATCCTCCATGGTGATGAGGATGCCGTTGCCTACCAGCATGGTGTCGTCCCTCCCCCACCGTGTTGCAGCGTTACGCTTTCCCGGACGGGCCCAGCGTCACGTTTCCCCGGGCGGCCCCGGGGCGGGTCCAGCGTCACGTTTCCCCGGGCGGCCCCGGGTCGTGTCCACGGTGCCAGGCTTCCCCGGACGGGCCCAGGTAGCGGCCGCGGCCGGCACGGCCACAGAATTCGCCCTCTGCCACTATGACCTCCCCCCGGGAGACCACCAGGCGCGGCCAGCCCGCCAGCCGCCATCCCTCGTAGGGAGACCACCCCAGCAGCCCCCCCAGTCCCCCTTCCCCCACCTCGACCCGCCTCACCGCGGCGGGGTCCATCAGTACCAGGTCGGCGTCGGCTCCCGGCAGGAGCGTCCCCTTGCGCGGGAACAGGCCGAACGCCCGCGCGGCGCAGGTGCTGGTAACCTCCGCCAGACGCGCCAGGCCGATGCGCCCGGTCCGCACCCCCAGGGTGTATACCAGGGGCAGGCAGGTCTCCAGGCCGGGTACGCCCCCCGGTACGCGCGCCCATTCTCCCGCACCATCCTTTTGGGCCACGCTCAGGGCGCAGTGGTCAGTGCCCAGGAAATGCACCGTCCCCTCTCTCAGGGCACGCCAGAGGGCCTCCCGGTCCTCCCGGCGCCGCAGGGGCGGGGTCATGATGAACCGGTGGCCGTCCTCTCGCCCGTACACCGACTCGTCCAGGCAAAGGTATTGCGGCGCCGTCTCCACCCACACAGGTGCACCACGCCGGGCCGCCCTCACCGCGGCCACGCCCTCGGCGCTGGAAAGATGGCGGATGCAGAGCCGCGCAGCGGCGAGGCGCGCCAGCACCAGCACCCTGCCCACCGCTTCCGCCTCCGCCAGGGGCGGGCGCGTGCGCGGAAACCAGGCCACCCCCCGGCGACCCGCCGTGCCCTCCCCCTGCATCAGTTCTCCCACTATGGCCGCGGATTCCGCGTGCACGGTGGCCAGAGCCCCCGTCCGGGCAATCGCCCTCAGGCAGGCCAGCAGGGAGCGGTCGTCCAGCATGAGGCCGGGGTTGATGGTGTACATTTTGAAGGAACGCACCCCCTGCTCCACCAGGCAGGGGAGTTCGCCCAGGGTGGCGGCGTCCGCCGAAGCGAGGGTCATGCTGAACGTATAGTCAACCACGGCACGGTCCGTGGCCTGCGCGAGCCTTTCCCGGAGGGCCTCGCCCGGGGACTGCCCCGGCCGCGGCTGCACGAAGTCGCTCAGGGTGGTGATGCCCCCCCGCGCTGCCGCCACCGTCCCGGTGAAGAAGTCGTCGCAGGTGGCCATGCCGCCGGCGAGGGCCATGGCGATGTGGGTGTGGGGATCCACCAGGCCCGGGAGGATGACCAGGCCGCGTGCGTCCACCACCCGCGCGGCCGGCGCCGACCCCAGTTGCCCCAGGACCGCCACCCTGCCGTCGCGGACCCCCACATCGACGACGCCCCAGTCCCCCGGGCCGAATACACGACCTCCGCGTATCACCAGGTCAAAGGTCACAGGGGCACCTCTTTCCCCGGCCGGCCCCCGGTGTTACCCGCCGGCAACCCCCGTTGTTACCCGCCGGCGCTCACCAGCCTGATGACCTCGGGCGGGCAGAACCGCGAGCAGGCTCCGCACTGGATGCAGATGAGCGGGTATTCCTCCACGGGATGCAGGAACACCGCCCCGTGGGGACAGGCCTGCTGACACGCCCCGCAGGCGGCGCACAGGTCCCGCTCCAGGTGCACGTGGCCGTCCCGCACGGTGAGTGCCTCCGTGGGGCAGGCATCCACGCAGGGGTGGTCGGCACAGTTGCGGCACATGACCACCTCGTCCCGCCCGTCGTCGTGGCGCTTCACCCGTACGCGGGCCAGGGCCGGCGCCACCATTCCGAAGTGCTCCAGGCTGCAGGCCGCCTCACAGTACCGGCACCCGGTGCACTCCCTGGCATCTACCTCATAGTGCGCGAACGCCTTGACCTCCCCCGTCACCTCTACACCTCCCGCCCGCCTGACCCCGCCCGCATCTTTCAGGTGAGGGCCCCCAGCACCAGGGCCAGGATGGCCTTCTGCACGTGCAGCCGGTTCTCCGCCTGCTCGTAGATCAGGGAGCGCTCCGAATCGGCCACCTCGTCGGTGACCTCGAAGCCCCGTTCCACCGGCATGGGGTGGACAAAGTAGGCGTTCTCCGTCAGCGCCATCAACTCGGAGGTGGTGCACCAGTGGCGGTACGGCTCGTAACTTTTCAGTTCGGCTTCCATCCCGATCTCGTACCGTCTCGGGCTCATCCAGTTGCGTGAATACACCACGTGGGCACCCCGGTAGGCTTCCTCCAGGTCGTGGGTGATTTCGAACCTGCCCCCCGCCTCGGCGGCAAAGACTTGGGCCTGCTCCACGATGGCGGGGTCCAGGTCGAAGCCCGGCGGGTAAGCAAGGGTGATGTCCCAGCCGTAGCGCGCTTGCAGGAGAAGACTCTCCTGCACCGAGCACCAGCTGCGGGCCTTGGTGGGCGAGTAACCCCACACATGCAGGAACTTCTTACCGTGGAATTCCTTTTGCCCGAACGCTTCCTGAAGCGTCATCAGGTCGGCCAGGGCCTGACAGGGGTGATAGGTGTCGTCGCACATGTTGATGACCGGTACGGTGGCATGGTCGGCGTACTCCTTGATCAGGGCGTACCCTTCCCCGTAGCGGTCGAGCTTGTCTTCGGCGATCCTGACCCCGATCACCTGCCCGTAGCGCGACATCACCCCGGCGGTGTCCTTCACCACCTCACCCCGGTAGGTCTTGGTCTGGATGCGCATCTTCTGCGGCTCCAGGAACTGGGCGTGGCCGCCCAGTTCGGTCATGGCCGCCTCGAAGGACTGCCGGGTGCGGCTGGACTCAGAGTAGAACAGCATGAGCATGGTCTTCCCCTTGAGCAGGTCCATATAACGGGGATGCCAGCGGTTGGCCTTCATCTCCCTGGCCAGTTCGATCACCCGGTCCAGGGCCCCCCGCGGCCAGTCCGGTGTACGCAGAAGATCTTTGCCCCTTGGGTCAAACACTTCTCCCTGCCCCCCTTATCTGCTCGCATAACAACTTCCGCCGTGCTGACCGTGGACCGCCACCGGAAGCCCTCCGCACCGCAGGGCCAGGGTGCGCCTACGTATCCAGGGCCGGCCGCCGGGGCGGTCACGACTTCAGGCGGGGACGATCCAGGTCCCGGCCCTCCCGGCCAGGGCGTCCAGCGCCTCCATCAGGGAGCCGATGATGGCCCCCTTTCCGCCCGCCTCCACGAACCGGCAACACGCTTCCACCTTGGGACCCATACTTCCCGGCCGGAAGTGCCCCTCCTTCTGAAGCGCCCGCGCCTCTGCCACCGTGAGGCGTGACAGGAAGCGCTGGGTGGGTTTGCCGTAGTCCAGCGCCACCCGGGCCACGTCGGTGAGGATCATGAACAGGTCCGCCCCCAGGCCCGTTGCCAGCCTCTGACCCCCCAGGTCCTTGTCGATGACCGCCTCCACGCCGCGGAGGCTTCCGTCGGGTTCCCGCACCACCGGGATACCGCCACCACCCGTGCAAATCACGATGGCGTGATCCCGTGCCAGCTGGCGGATCACCTCCAGCTCCACGATTTCCACGGGATCGGGGGAGGGCACCACCTTGCGCCAGCCCCGACCGGCATCCTCCACCCAGGTCTCCCCCGCCTCGATCTTCCGCCGGGCGTACTCCTCGTCGTAGAAGGGACCTACCGGCTTGGTGGGTTTGCGGAAGGCGGGGTCATCGGCCGACACCACCGTCTGGGTGACTACGCTGGCCACCGGCCAGCCGTCCATCCCCCGGCGCACCAGCTCGTTGTGCAGGCTGTGCTGCATCATGTAGCCGATCAGCCCCTGGCTCTCCGCCCCGCAGATGTCCATGGGCATGGCGGGCACGGCATCCGTGGCCTGGTTCTGGATGATGATGTTACCCACCTGGGGACCGTTCCCGTGGGTGAGGACGATGCGGTACCCTTCCTCGAGCAGGGTAACCACCTGCCGACAGGTGGCCCGCACGTTCTCCAGTTGCTCCTCCGCCGTCCCCCGCTGCCCCGGCTGCAGGATGGCGTTGCCCCCGAGGGCGATCACCACAAGCTCGTTACCCACTTTCCTTTCCTCCTGCTCACTGCTTGGCCTCTACCCTATTGTCCCCGCACCGCACCTGGCCCGTAATACCGGGAGCCCCGGCCCCCCGCCGATCCCGGCACGGCGGCCGGGGCCGACCGCCGTCTCCCCCGCACGGGGCTGGCGCCCCCACCGTGCGGGGCTTACTGCATGATGAGCGCCATGACCGCCTTCTGGGCGTGCAGCCGGTTCTCCGCCTCGTCGAACACCACCGAGTTGGGACCGTCGATCACCTCGTCGGTGACCTCGAACCCACGGTCGGCGGGCAGGCAATGCATGTACAGAACATCCGGTTTGGCGAGCTTCAGGGTTTCCTCATCGCAGATCCAGTGCTTGTTGGCGTCGAACAGCTTCCCGATGGCATCCCAGTCGGCTTGCGGCGCTTGCGGCGGAATGTGCCGGAGCACACCCCAGCACTTGGGGTACACCACGTCCGCATCCCGGAAGGCCTTCTTCATGTCGTGCACGACCTCGAACGTGCCGCCGAACTTACGCTGGTTCTCCTTGACCTTCTCAATCACCATGGGATCCAGCTCGAACCCCTCGGGATGGGCAAGCACTATGTCCATGCCGAAAAAGCTGGAGATGGCCATGGCGCTCTGGGGCACCGCCACCGGCTTCTCCACGCTGGGGGAATAGGCCCAGCTCACTACGATCTTCTTCCCCTTCAGGTCGCCCAGCTTCTCCTTCATGGTCATGATGTCGGCCAGGGCCTGGCAGGGGTGATACATGTCGTCTTCCATGTTGATCACGGGAATGCTGGCCCAGCGGGCGAACTCCCGGATGTACTCATTGCCGCGCCCATACACCCAACCGGTGGGCTTGCCGTAGATGCGGATGGCGATGCCATCACCGTAGCGCGACAGCACCCGGGCCACGTCCGCCACCCGCTCGGTGGTGTACGCCTTCTCCATCCCCTTGATGGCCGGAGTGTACACCTTGTCGGCATCCAGGTAGTTGGCGTGACCACCCAGTTGGGCGAACCCGGCCTCGAAGCTGTTGCGCGTGCGCAGGGACCGGTTGTAGAAGATGAGGAACATGTTCTTCCCCTCCAGCAACCGGTGCGGACGGCGCATGGCGTAGTCTTCCTTGAGTCGGAACGCCACCTCCAGGATGGTCTCGATCTCCTCCCTGGTGTACTCCAGCTCGGAGATGAAGTCTCTCCCCTTGAACACATCAGTTTTCACCAAAACATCCTCCCTTCACGGTGTGTGTTAATGCATCTGACCCCTACCGCAACTGGCGTCTTAGCGCGTTAACTATTGCTACACCCCCTGCTTCGATTATTCGACATGGCTACACAAACTCCTGCTACCCAGAGCGCCACCCGACCCGACTTCATCCCATAGCTCGGGGTAAAGCGGGAAAGACGCGCACAGCTCCTCCACCTGCGCCCGGACCCGGGCGGGCGGCACCTGCCGCACGAGAACATCCCCTATGAGGCGCGCTATCAGGCGCATCTCACCTTCCTTCATGCCTCGAGTGGTCACCGCCGGTGAGCCCAACCGGATACCGCTTGCCACCTTCGCCCCCCGGGTGTCGAACGGGATGGTGTTCTTGTTCACCGTAATACCCGCCTCACCCAGCACCTCTTCCGCCTTCTTACCGGTCAGCCCCCGCGCGCCCACGTCCACCAGCACGAGGTGGTTGTCGGTACCACCCGACACCAGGCGGAATCCCTCCCGTACCAGTTCCTCGGCCAGGACTCGGGCGTTCCTGACCACCTGCTCCTGGTAGCGTCGGAACTCCTCCCGCATGGCCAGCTTCAGCGCCACCGCCTTGGCAGCAATGACGTGCATGAGCGGTCCTCCCTGGATGCCCGGGAAGACGGCCCGGTCGATATCAGCGGCATAACGCGCCCGGCAGAGGATCAGGCCGCCCCGAGGGCCGCGCAGGGTCTTGTGGGTGGTAGTGGTGACGAAGTCGGCGTGGGGCACGGGGCTGGGGTGCACCCCGGCCGCCACCAGGCCGGCGATGTGGGCCATGTCCACCATGAGCATGGCCCCCACTTCCGCGGCGATCTCGGCCATACGCCCGAAGTCGATGAAGCGGGGATAGGCGCTGGCACCCGCCACGATGAGGCGGGGCCGGTGCTCCCGCGCCAGTTCCGCCAGGCGGTCGTAATCAATGGTCTCCGTGTCACGACGCACGCCGTAGGGGACGAAACGGTAATACCTGCCCGATATGTTGAGCGGATGCCCGTGGGTCAGGTGCCCGCCGTGGGCGAGGTCCATCCCCATCACTACGTCGCCGGGCTCGAGCACGGCGAAGTAGACGGCGGTGTTGGCCTGAGCGCCCGCATGGGGCTGCACGTTGGCGTGCTCGGCCCCGAACAGTTGCCTGGCGCGCTCCCGGGCCAGGTTTTCCACCACGTCCACGTATTCACAGCCACCGTAATAGCGGGCCCCGGGCAGGCCTTCCGCATACTTGTTGGTCAGCACCGAGCCCTGTGCCCACATGACTTCAGGCGGCGCATAGTTCTCCGAAGCGATGAGCTCCAGCCCCCGCTCCTGCCGGCGCAATTCTCCCGCCAGCGCGTCGGCGACCTCCGGATCGACGCAGCGCAAACCTTCTGCGCTGTACCGGTTCATACTCGACCCCCCTTGACCGCGCGCCATCGACCGTCAGTGTCACGCCTGCCGCTACCGTTCCTCGCCCAGAATTCTTTGCAGTTCACCAAGATCGGGGGGAATGTGAATGGGCTCTCCCGCCGCCTTCATGGCGTTGGCCACATCCTTGATGCCATTTCCGGTAACGATCCCCACCACCACCTCGTCCGCGGATATGACGCCCTCGCGACGGGCCCGCGCCACCCCTGCAAACGCGGCCGCAGCCGCGGGTTCAGCGAATACCCCTGCAGAAGAACCCAACACCCGCATCGCTTCCAGAATCTCCTCGTCAGTTACCGCCACCATCTCCCCACCGGAACGACGCACGGCCCGCAGCGCCTTGAGGGGATTGCGGGGAACCCCCACCGCGATGCTGTCGGCTAAAGTGTTCTCCGGTTCGGGAACCCACTGCTCGGTGCCCGCCCGAAACGCCCGGTACAGGGGTGCACATCCCAGGGCCTGCACGCCCAAAAGGCGGGGAACGCGGTCGATAAGTCCACAGGCCTGCAGGTCAAAGAATCCCTTGCCCACCCCCGCGATGGTGCAGCCATCTCCCACGGAAACCGCAACCCAGTCCGGAACCCGCCACCGCATCTGCTCCGCTATCTCAAGGGAGACGGTCTTCTTGCCCTCCATCAGGTACGGGTTCAAAGCGGCGTTCCGGTTATACCAGCCCCAGCGCCGGATGGCTTCCATGGAAAGGCGAAAAGCATCCTCGTAGCTCCCCTTAACCGCCACCACCCGGGCCCCGAAGATCAAAAGCTGGGCCAGCTTCCCCCTGGGAGCACGGTCGGGGACGAACACGTAGCTCTGCAGCCCCGCCGCAGCCGCATTACCAGCCAGCGACGAACCTGCGTTTCCCGTGGAAGAGCAGGCCACCACAGAAGCCCCCGCCTCCCGCGCCTTGACCACTCCCACCGCGGAAGCCCGGTCCTTCAGCGAGCAGGTGGGGTTCAGCCCGTCGTCCTTGATCCACACTTCCCTGAGCCCTATAGCGCGGGCGAACCGGTCACAGCGGTACAGGGGAGTACCGCCAACTCGCAGGTTGGGGCGCGGCGACGCCGGATCTACCGGCAAAAGGGGCAAATACCGCCACATGCTGGCATCTCGACTTGTAGCCAGCCCATCACGGGTCAACCGGGCCCGCACGTAATCGTAGTCGTACTCCACATCCAGGATGCCCGCCTCCCCGCAGCGCGAGCACGTGTAGGTGGCAGGCGTGGCCTCGTACTCCGCCCCACAAAGTGTGCACCTCAGCCAGAAATAACGATCGGGCACGTCTCTTCCCTCCCCATACCGCAGAGCCGCGGGGCGTGCCCCGGGAACCAACCCCGGGCCCTGCCACCTTCAGAAGCCCCGCGCCTGCCTCAACAGCCGGTCGATCTCCGCTACCTTCCCCTGCTCGGCAAGCCACCACCCCGGGTCCCGCTGGGCGTTAAGCTCCTCCACCGTCTTGCCCTGCTGCTCCACCCAGGTGTAATACTTGAGGTTAAACCAGCGCTGCCGATTGTGCAACGTCCCTTCCTGGATCCAGTCGAGCTTCACCCCGTGGAAGACGCTCTCCAGGTACACCGCGGCCCGCACCCGGTCGATGGGGCCATACTGCCTGGCCATGTCCGCCATCACCGAGCGGTAACGATCGATGTTGTCCGTCGCCACCGTCACCACGTTGTCGCGCGGACCAAACCCATAGAACTTGGCGGCCTTAATGGCCCCCAAGATGTTGCATACCCCCGAAATACCGAGGATCTCCGACAGCTGCCGGGCGTGCCCGGCCTCAACCCCAGCCTCCTGGCTCAGGTACTCAATCCCCGCAGGATCCGTAAGAAGCTGCAACCCTTTCTTGCACTCCAGGTCGTCGATGCACATCAGGGCATCCATGTTGAGCACGTTGTGAATCCAGGTGACATGTTTGTCACCGATCCCCTGGATGTCATGACCCCCGTACCCGTTGCTGAACAGCGTAGGACACTGGATGGGCTCCAGGCCCACAATCCGGCATTCGGGAAACCTCTGCTTGAGCAAGTCCCCGGCAGCGATGGTGCCAGCCGACCCCATGGCCGACACAAACCCTGCCACGCGACCGTTGCCGATCCCCCGTTCCTTCAGCTCCGCCACTGCCTCTGATACGCTGTAACCGGTAACGTAATAGTGAAAACGGTAGTTCCCCATCTCGCTGAACTGATTGAGAACCCGAATCCTCTCGGGATCCTGTGCCACCAGCTCTTTGCACTTGTCGAAAATCTCCTTAACATTGCTCTCGCAACCGGGCGTCTTGATGTACCTGGCCCCATAGTAGGTGATGAGCTCAAACCTCTCCCGGCTCATGAGTTCGGGCAGGATCACCAGCGAATCGTAGCCCATGCGCGGGCCCACCCACGCACCACCTATGCCATAGTTCCCCGTCGAGGGCCACACCAGCGTGTGCTTGCCGGGTTCAATTTCCCCGAAAAGCTGCTTTTCCATGGCTACCGAGTAGGTGGCCCCCACCTTGTGACTGCCCGTCGGAAAATCCTTGCTGTACAATACGACGATGTTGGCGTCCACACCCGTGAGCCCCCGGTCCAGCACCACATAGCGCACGCGCCCCTGCGCGTCCTTCCAGGTGATGTTGAAAAGGTTGACGGGATCCAGCGGAGACTCCTCGCGGGCCCGCAGGGCGCGTTTTCTGAGGTCCCCCGGGATACGGTCCGGGTGGAGCATCTCCTCAAACGTGGGACCGTAAACATCGACCGGCTCCGTCATTATGTACGCCCCTCCTTAACGACGCTGTCCTGCCATGCACTCCTATTGTACATGGCTCGTCCGGCATTTACAATAGGGCGTAAGTAAGCATGATAATCGATGGAGTGCCCCCTCCGCAGGACACGAGGAACAGAGGGCGAATACCATCCCAGGATGTTTTTTTGTTAGGAGGGTTACTGTTGCAGCCCGTGAGCCGTCCCCCCAATGAAGTCAAGGCCGGGTATTCCATTGGAGCCAGGTTGCGCCAGCTACGCGAGGAGAAGGGTATTAGCCTTCGTGCCCTCGCTCAGGCGACCGGCCTGACACCCAGTTTCCTCAGCCAGGTCGAGCGGGATCTCACGGAAGCATCCATAAAGTCGCTGCGGCAGATAACCCAAGCCCTCGGAGTGCCCCTCTTTCTCCTGTTTTTGGACGCTGTAGAATACAACCCGGTCGTGCGCAAAACGGCCCGGCGGCTCATCCGGTTCCCCAATTCGAAACTAAGCTACCAGTTGCTCGTGCCGGATCTCAACCGACAGATGGAAGCCATTCTCACCACCATAGGGCCGGGTGGCGCAACCTCCGAGGCCCCTATCAGCCACGAGGGTGAAGAATGGACCATGGTCCTGCGTGGCCGGGCGACGGTCTGCGTTGCCGACCAGGAATATGTCCTGGAAGAAGGCGATTGTATTTATTACCACGCTACCCTGCCCCACCTGATTCGAAACCCCGGACCAGAGGAATTAATGGTCATCTCAGTCATGACACCGCCAAAGTTCTAGCCCGAGGGGCCCTGCACACGCCGCGGCCGCCGCTTCCAGCAGGCGGCAGGCACGCGCCAGCACGGGAAGTTCATCAAGGGCTCGCGAGAGGAGATCGTCTGCCACAGTTGATCCCGGCCGCGTACCGCGTCCCGTTCGCTCTAGGTGGATGGCCTATCCGGGCCCGTCCGTGTCCGCTGGCCGCCACCCCCAGGTGGGCGCCTGGTCCCGACGCCCGTCAACCCGGTTGCAGCTGACAAGGACCGGTGACACATTGTGTCGAATCAAGACGTGGCCGCCTGGGGCAGGAAGCGAAGACGCAGTGCGCCGGGGTCTCGGCCACGACCGCAGGCCTCGCCCAAGCTCGTGAGTTGCTCCCATCCGCCCTGCTACCGGGTGGCCATTTCCACTCTCCCATGCTGCAGGCGCCGTGCTACCCTTCCCTACACCACGCAGCTGCGACCTCACACGGGTTCCCCCAGTCTCCTGGCACCCGGCAACACCACCTGATTCCGACGAAACCAGAACGAGAATCTCCGAATGGACCTTTTGAGGTAGAACTCGCTAGGAGCGGGGGAAGATGAGGCGGCCGAACAGGCCCAACACGTCGCCGGCCAGGGCCCCGGCCAGCACCACCACCCATTGCTGCCAGCCGAGGGGCACGGTGTGGAAGAAGGGGGCGACCCAGGGGAGGTAGATCACGGCCAGTAGCATGGCCAGCGAGACCGCCACGGCGCCCACCAGGGCGGGGTTACCTCCCGGCGAACTCTCCAGGAGTGAGCGGGTTTCCGAGCGGCAGTGGAACGCGTGCACGAGCTGCGCAATCACCAGGCAGGCGAAGGCCATGGTACGCGCCCCATCCAGATTGGGGACAGCGACGTCGGCGCCCACGATGACCGGGCCGGAAGCGCCGCCGCTGGAGGCGGGGGCGTAGAGGCCCCAGCAGAATACGGCCAGGCTGGCCAGCCCGATGAAGAGGCCGCGGCCCAGGATGCGCCACAGCAGGCCGCGGGCGAAGATGCTCTCCTGCGGTGAGCGCGGGGGCCGGTTCATGACGTCGGGCTCGGCGGGCTCCACGCTCAGGGCCAGGGCGGGAAGTCCGTCCGTGACGAGATTGACCCACAACATCTGTATGGGCAATAGGGGGATAGGCAGGCGGGCCAGGGTGGCCCCCAGCATGACCAGCACTTCGCCCACGTTGCAGGAGAGCAGGTAGCGCACGAACTTGCGCACGTTGTCGTAGATGGCTCTGCCCTCAGCCACCGCCGCCACCAGGGTGGCGAAGTTGTCGTCCTGGAGCACCATGGCCGAGGCCTCCCGGCTCACCTCGGTCCCGGTGAGGCCCATGGCCACTCCAATGTTGGCCTCCTTCAAGGCGGGGGCGTCGTTGACGCCGTCTCCGGTCATGGCCACCACATGGCCGCGCGACTTGAGGGCGCGCACGATGCGCAGCTTGTGGGCGGCCGAGGCGCGGGCGTAGACCCTCACCGAGGGAGCGAGGTCGCGCAGGCGCTCCTCGGTCATCATCTCCACTTCGGCGCCGCTCAACATGCGGTCGCCCGGCGAGAGCATCCCCACCTGCTCCGCCACGGCGCGGGCGGTGGCGGGGTGGTCACCGGTGATCATCACGGTGGCGATGCCCGCCCGGCGGCAGGTGGCCACCGCCCGCCGTGCCTCCGGCCGCGGGGGATCGGCCATGGCGGCCAGCCCCAGGAACACGAGGTCCCGCTCGACGGTCTCCGGGCTGATATCCGGGGGCAAAGCGTCCAGTTCCCGGTAGGCCAGGGCCAGCACGCGCAGGGCCCGCCGGCCGTACGCCTCGTTGCGCGCGGCGATCTCGGCAGCCAGGGCGCGATCCAGCGGCACCGTCCCCCGGGGCCCCAGCGCCCCCCGCGCCATGCGGACGATCACGTCGGGCGCCCCCTTCACGAAGGCCACGTACTTCCCCCCGCGCCCGCGGTGCACCACGCTCATGCAGCGCCGCTCGGGCTCAAACGGGATCTCACCCACCCGGGGCCACTGCCGCTCCAGTTCCTCGCGCCACAGGCCGGCCTTAGCGGCCGCAACCAGCAGGGCCGCCTCGGTCGGGTCCCCCTGCACCTCGTGGTCGCGATTGCGGTGCACCAGGCGGGCATCGTTGCACAGCGCCCCCGCCATGAGTGCCATTTCCACCTGCCGGGGCAGTGCCGCCGTGGCGCTTTTGCGGGTCGGCGGGGCTGCGTCGGTATGAGCGTCGGCGGTGACGGGCTGGAAGGAGCCGCGGGGCTGGTATCCTTCCCCGGTCACGCGCCACTCCCCGCCCGGCACCCACAGGTACTGGACCGTCATCTCGTTGCGGGTGATGGTGCCCGTCTTGTCGGCGCAAATCACCGTGGCGCATCCCAGCGTCTCCACGGCGGGCAGGCGCCTCACGATGGCGTTCCGCCGGCTCATGCGCTGTACCCCCAGGGCCAGGCAGATAGTGACCACCGCGGGGAGCCCCTCCGGGATGGCCGCCACCGCCAGGCTCACCCCGGAGAGCAGCATGAAGTAGGGAGCCTCGCCCCGCATCACGCCCAGGGTGGCCACCAGGGCGCACACAGCCAGGCACCCCCATACCAGGCGCCGCCCCAGTTCATCCAGGCGGCGCTGCAGGGGCGTGGGGCCCTCATCGGCCTCGTGGATGAGGCCGGCTATGCGCCCCATCTCGGTGTTCATGCCCGTCGCCACCACCACCGCCTTCACCCGGCCCCTGGTGATGGTGGTCCCGGCGTAGACCAGGTTGCGCCGGTCACCGAGGGGGCGCTCTGCCGGTAGCACACCTGCTACCTTGCGCACGGGCACCGACTCGCCGGTGAGGGCGGCCTCCTCGGCCTCGGCCCGGTGGGCCTCCAGGATGCGGGCGTCGGCGGCCACGCGATCCCCGGCTTCCAGCAGCAGAATGTCCCCGGGCACCACCAGGTGGGCGGGCACAGTCTCCTCCTGCCCCTCGCGGAGTACCCGCGCCGTGGGCGCGCTCAGCGCCCGCAACGCCTCCAGCGACCGCTCCGCCCGGTACTCCTGGAGAAACCCCAGCCAGGCGTTCAGGATCACAATGGCGATGATGGTGAGGGCGTCGGCCACCTCCCCCAGGAGGCCGGAGACGGCGGTGGCCCCCAGCAACACCAGGCTCATGAAGTCGTCAAACTGGGAAAGAAAGAGCCGCCACGCGGGTACGCGCTTCTTCCTGGCGATGGAGTTGGGCCCCACCTTCTCCAGCCGGCGACCGGCTTCCTGCCGGGTGAGGCCCCTTTCGCCATCGGTGGCCAGCATGTCCAGGACCTGAGCGGCCTCGATGGCGTACCAGGCAGGTGTCCCCTCCACGCTTTCGCCCCCCGGTGCAAGTCCCTCCTATGCCTATGCCCGGGGGGTAAGGCTGATGCCCGGCCGCACTGGCGTTCCGCCGGCCACGCGCTGTGCCACCGGGTGCTACTCCGGCCGGGTCGTTGCGCCGGCCGCCAGCGCAGCCACGCGGGCTTAGCCGTCCATCATCTCGACGGCACCGGACTCCACGAAACCCATGGTCCCGTCCGGAAGACGCACCCGGGTGAATCCGTCTTCCTCACCGATGACCTCCACCACCTCACCGGCGGGGATCTCCCTTATGACGCGGGCACCGGGGAAAGGCGCCTCCCGAACGATGATGCGTATACGTATCCGCGCGCGCAGCCGCCGCAGCGGGCAGGGCCCTCCAATCTCGCCCAACACCCAGCGCAGAGCGCTAATCTGGGATTGCTGGAGGGTGCGCGCCCGCTCCAGGCATGCCCGCTGGGACAGGGTAGGCGCCCGGCGGACCAGGTCGTCATAATCCAGGGTCAGGTTCTGCTCGATGCGTAGCACGCGGCGCACGGCATCGGTGAACGCGGTTGACATATTACATCACCTCGTCCCATCCTATGCCGTACACCCGCCGGCAGACACAGAGGCGGGGGAAACCAGGCCTGGTCCGGCGGCACGCGCGGCCCCGGGACCATCGTCGGCGGGGCCCGACCGGGCGGCTCCCGGCACAGTCGCATCTCGTCACGGGCATTCGAGGACGCGGCGGAGCAGGTCGGCATCCACGTTGCCACCCGTCACCACTGCCACCACTGGCCCCTCCGGGCGCCCGCCCAGCCGGCCCACCTTCCCGGCCAGCAGGGCGGCCACTGCCGCCGCACCGGCCGGCTCGGGCACCACGGACGCCTCCGTGACGAGGACGCGCATGGCGGCCAGGATCTCGTCGTCGGAGACGGTGACCACCCGGTTCACCAGTTCGCGCACTACCGCGAAGGTGAGATCGCCCGGTCGCCTCACCGCTATGCCGTCCGCCACCGTGCGCACTGACTCCAGTTCCACCGGTTCGCCCCGCTCGAGAGAAACCTTCGTGGAAGCGGCACCCTCCGCCTGGACGCCCACCAGCACGGTAAGGGGGGAGAGCGCCCGCAGCACCACCGCCATCCCCGCCGCCAGTCCGCCGCCCCCGATGGGGAACACCACCGTGCCCGGCTCGGCCAGGTCCTCCAGGACCTCCAGCGCGACCGTCCCCTGGCCGGTCATGATATCGGGGTGGTTGAAGCTCGGGATGTAAACCGCCCCCGCCTCATCCGCCAGCCGGCGGGCGTACACCTGGGCGTCGTCGTATGCCTCCCCGTGCAGGATCACCCGGGCGCCGTACGCGCGGGCCTTTTCCTGCTTGACCAGCGGCGCCCCCTCCGGCATCACCACCGTGACGGCCACACCGGCCAGTCGCCCCGCCAGGGACATGCCCAGAGCGTGATTGCCGCTGGACGCGGTAACCAGGTGCAGTCCCGACGTCCCGCGGGCGGCCACCAGCCTCAGCACGCAGTTGAGTGCGCCGCGGAATTTGAACGCGCCCGTGCGCTGGAAGTTCTCCAGCTTGAGGGCCACGGGCATCCCCAGCCTCTTCTCCAGGGCCTCCGGACTCACCAGGGGCGTGCGTACGACCTGTTCCCGGATGCGGTCCCGGGCCTGCCTCACTTCATCCAATGTCACCATGTTGACCTCTCCTCTACTCCTGCCCGTCCCGCACTCGGAATGCCACCGCACCAGCGGACGGCTGGGGGCGGTCCGGGTCAGAACCAGCGTTCCCGGACCTCCTTCTCCGGGAACCACCTCTCGATGACCACCTTGCGGTCGGAGAAGAAGTTGACCACGTCCTTGCCCTGCCCGTGCAGGTCACCGAAGAACGAGTCTTTCATCCCCCCGAAGGGGTAGAAGGCCATGGGCGCCACGATGCCCACGTTCACGCCCACGTTGCCGCATTCCACCCGGTAGCGGAACTCCCTGGCCCAGGCGCCGTTCTGGGTGTAGATGGTGGCCGCATTGCCGTAGCGGCTGGAGTTTACGAGGGCGATGGCCTCGTCCAGGGTCTCCACCTTCTTGAGGCAGCGTACCGGCCCGAACACCTCCTGGTCGAAGATGGACATCCCCGGCTCAGCCTCGAACACGGTGGGACCCAGGAAGTAACCGTTGGGGTATCCTTCCACCTTCACCCGGCGCCCGTCCAGGAGGAGCCGCGCTCCCTCGGCGATACCCCGCTCGATGGCCGCATGCAGCCGTGCCAGGGCCTGGCGGGACACCACCGGGCCCAGGTCCACCTCGTCGTCGAACCCGCAGCCCACCTTCAACCGCGCCGCCGCCTGCACGAAACCGTCGCGCAGCCGCTCATACACCGGACCGACACCCAGCACGACGCCCCCGCTAAGACACCTCTGCCCGGAGTTCCCGAAGCAGGATTCCATGATGTTGGACATGGCGGCGTCCAGGTCGGCGTCCGGCATCACCACCAGGAAGTTGTTGGCGCCCGCCTGCGCCTGGCAGCGTTTGCCGTACTCGCCGCACATGCGGTAGACAGCCCGCGCCGTCTCCGTGGAACCCACAAAGGAGATCCCCTTCACGTCGGGGTGCGCGATCAGCCGGCGGGCGACCTCCGCGCCGCCGTTGATGAGGTTCACCACCCCGGGCGGGAACCCCACCTCGTGGATCAGCTCGAAGAGGCGCTGCTGGGTCATGGGGCACTGTTCGTTGGGCTTGATGATGTACGTGTTGCCCAGTGCTACCGCCCAGGGCATGAACCAGAAGGGTACCATGCCCGGGAAATTGAAGGGCGGGATCATGGCGAAGACGCCCAGGGGCACGCGCACACTGTACTCTTCGATGCGGGGGGCGATCTGCTCGGAATAGTCCCCCATCATGAGGGTGGGGATGCCGCAGGCCACCTCGACCATCTCGATGAGCCTGCGCATCTCCCCCATGGCCGCCCGGTACTCCTTGCCGTGCTCGAGGGTGATCATCCGCGCCAGATCGGCCCGCCTCTCCTCCAGGAGGTGCTTGAGGCGGAAGAGGTACCGGCACCGCTCGACGGCGGGCACATCCCGCCACGCAAAGAAAGCCTCCCTGGCTGCCGTCACGCACGCGTCCACCTCCTCCGGGGTGGACATGGGCACCAAGGACAGGACCTCATCAGTGGCGGGGTTCCTCACTTCCTCCCACACCGTGGACGCGGATTCAACCCACCTGCCCCCCACGTAGTTGGGCAGCCTCTCCACCTCTGCCGGCGCCCCCGCGCGCTGCTCCGCCCACCCCGATCCCTGTGCCCGCTGCTCCGGTCCGCGCTCGCCTGCTGTCTTGCTGTGCTCCACCGAGGTCTCCTCCCTCACCTCGAAGCGTGATGCGACCCGCGCCAACCGTCATGCGCCAGACGCTACGCGCGCCCGTTCAGGCGCTGGCACACGCGGCCCAGCTTATCCAGGGCCTCCGCCACTTCGTCTTCACTAATGCTCATGGGCGGGGCGATGCGCAGCACGTTCCCGTACAGGCCTCCCCTCCCCACCAGCACACCCTCCTCGCGCGCAAGCTCCATGAAGGCCAGCGCCAGGTCGGGGGCGGGCGCCTTCGCCTCCCCAACCAGCTCCACGCCGACCATGAGCCCCTTCCCCCGCACATCGCCCACGAAGGGATGGTGCTCCTGCAGGGCGCGCAGGCCCTGCATCAACACGTCCCCCGTCCGGGCGACGCGGGCGGGCAGGTCCTCTTCCATGATGACCTCCAGGGTGGCCAGCGCAGCGATCATGCTCACCGGGTTGCCGCCGAAGGTGGAAATGCTGTAGCCCGTGCAGGCGTCGGCCACTTCCGGCACCGCGATGGTGGCTCCGATGGGGGCCCCGTTGGCCAGGCCCTTGGCGAACACCATGATCTCGGGCTCGACCCCCCAGTGCTCGATGCCGAACATGAACGAGCCCGTGCGGCCGAAGCCCGTCTGCACCTCGTCGCAGATGAACACGCCCCCGTGCCGGCGCACGATGTCCACGGCCACCCGGAAATACTCCGGGGGAGGGGTAATGAAGCCCCCCACGCCCTGGATGGGTTCGGCGATGAAGGCGGCAACCGCTCCGGTGGTGGTGGTCCTGATCAACTCCTCCAGATCCCGGGCGCACGCCACGTCGCAACCGGGATAGGAGAGCCCGTAGGCACACCGGTAGCAGTAAGCATTGTGGGCATGCACGATCCCGGGGAGCGGGCTGGACGTGCGCCAGGCCGCGTTGGCGGTGAGCGTGGTGGCAAGCTGCGAGCGCCCGTGGTAGCTGTGGCGCAGGGCGATCACCTCGTGGCGGCCGGTGTAGGCCCGGGCCGCCGCCACCGCCGTCTCGATCGCCTCGGTGCCGCTGTTGGTGAAAAATGATTTCTGCAGTCTCCCCGGCGTGATCTCCGCCAGCCGCCGGGCCAGGTCCAGCATGGGCTGGTTCAGGTAACAGGTGGACGTGTGCATCATCCGGCCCACCTGTTCGCACACGGCGGCATTCACCCGGGGGTGGGCGTGCCCGACACTGACGGTGAGGATGCCGCCGAACAGGTCCAGATAATCCCTGCCCGCGGCATCGCGCACCCGTACGCCCCGTCCCTCGGCCAGCACGAGCGGCTGCGAGTAGTACGTCCTCACATTAGGGAAAAGGTACTTTTCCTTCAGTTCCACCGCATCCCCATTACCCACCCCTTACACCCCCCTTTGTGGTACCCGCTGCAGTGTGCCCGCATAGCCGCACCCTGCGGCCTTCCGTACTGCTTAGCGGCGCATCGGCTTGGGAACAGAGGCTCAAACACAGGCAGCCAGCTTATGTAGTGCAGCCCTGACAATCCTACCACAAGCGGCACCCAAATAGGACCGCTCAGCCGCGTCGTCGGAGGACGGACGGCGGTCAGGATCTCGGCGGGACGCCGCAGCTTTGGCGGCGCAGGACCTTTCCCGCCCGGGCGCCGGTGTGTCTGCCGTCGGCGACCGCCACCCTCCCGTTGACCAGCACCCAGTGGATTCCCGAGGGGAAGCGGTAGGGCTCGGCTATGGTCGCCCTGTCCGCAATGGACAACGGGTCGAAGACCACCAGGTCGGCGGCCGCGCCCACCTGTATCACACCCCGGTCGCGCAGACCCAGCCGGCGGGCAGGAAGCGAGGTCACCCGGCGGATGGCATCCTCGAGGGAGAGCGCCCCCTGCTCCCGCACGTATACTCCAAGCAGCCGGGACATGGCGCCGAAATGACGGGGATGGACGAAAGTGCCGATCTCCCGGTCGAGCGCGTAGGCGTCCGTGGAAACCATGGCCTCCGGGTACCGGAGTGCCAGCCGGAGGTCGTCTTCGGAGATGGTGCAACTCAGCCCTACCTGACCTTCGCTGGCAATGACCAGGTCGATGAGGGTATCGACCGGGTCGGCGTCGCGCTCTCGGGCCAGGTCGGCGATGCTCTTACCCACCCAGGCCGGGTCGGGAGCGGTCATCACCACGTCGCCGAACCCGGAAGCACGCAGGGAGTTGCGCCATTCGGGGGTCTGCCCTTCGAAGGCCTTTCGCACGGCCGCCCGGCGATCGGGATCGCGCAGAAAGTCGGCGGCCTCGCGCGCACCCAGCCTGGCTACCTCGGGCGGGAACTCGCGGTGGGCGGGGTACACCCACGCATAGGGGTAGGGATACAGATCAAAGGTCACGTCCACCCCCTCGGCCCGCGCCTGCCCGATGCGGTCGATTACTTTCGCCATCTTGCCCCAGTTGCGCGGATAGCAGGCCGTCAGGTGGGAGATCTCAACCCCAATACCGGCCTCACGCCCTATGGTGATGGCCTCGTCGAGGGCCTCCAGCAGGCGGTCGCCCTCGTCCAACATGTGGGTGGCGTAGAAGCCGCCCTCTCGCGCCACTACGCGTGCCAGTTCCACCACTTCGGAGGTGGGGGCATGGGCGCCCGGCAGATATGCCCTCCCCGTGGACATCCCCCAGGCCCCCGCGGACATGGCCTCCCGGACCAGTTCCTTCATCACCTCCAGTTCGACGGGATGGGCGGGGCGCTCGCTTTCCACCCCCATCACGCAGGCCCGCACCAGGCTCTGCCCGACCAGAGGGACCACGTTGGTTCCCACGCCCCGCTGCTCTAAGACTGCCAGAAACTCGCCTACGGTCCGCCAGGTAAAAGGCGTGTCCCCACAGGCTTCCTCGTCCAGCAGGGTGCCCATCAACCGCCGCAGCACCTTCTCCCGTACGACTTCCGTGATCGGCGCCATAGACCACCCGCAGTTGCCCACCACTTCCGTGGTTATCCCCTGGCCGAGGGAACTCCGCGCCCAGGGAAAGGCCACCAGCGAGATGTCGGAGTGGGAGTGCATGTCGATGAAGCCGGGACACACCACCGCCCCGCCCACGTCGATCACGTTGTCGATCTCCCCGACGGAAACCTCGCCCAGGGACACGATGCGCCCGTCCTCGACAGCCACGTCGGCCCGGTAGCCGGGCTGCCCAGTACCGTCGATTACGGTGCCTCCGCGCAAGACCACGTCGTACACTCACATTCCCTCCCCGGCACAACCGAAGTTCAGCGACCCAAGCACGTATCAAGGTGTCTCACAGACTATCTCCAAGGTGGTTCAGGCGGGAGACGTGCTGACCATGCTAGGGCCCGACGGGGATGATGAGGAGAGGCTGCTCCCCGGCACCCAGCACCCCCGCCACCTTCTCGTCGGCGAAGGCGCCCACCACCACCGTCCCCAGACCCAGGGCCGTGGCCTGCAGGGCGATGTTCTGGGCCACGCATCCCGCCTCGATGAGGGCGTAGCGCACGCCCCGCTCCCCGTAACGTTCCCTGATGCGCGGGTAGTCCGCGGCGATCACAACGGAAAGGGGGGCTTTCCGCACCCAGTCCTGTCTCAGGGCGGCAGCGGCCAATTCCTCCCGCACGTCCCCCGCGAGCACCCGCCGTAAAGCATGGGCACCGGCATCGTACTGGTACACGCCCGGGTCCAGGCGCTCCACGTGGCCAGCCACCACGTAGAGCGCGAGGGGATAGATGGCGCCCGCAGATGGAGCGGTGTGGGTCGCCCCCGTGGTGGCGTCCCCCTGCGCCCCGGGCGTGCCGGCTGTCGAGGGCGCGCCCGACCCCGCCCAGAGAAGCTGGCCCAGGTGGGCAAGGGCAACCTCCTTGGGTGAGAACTCCCGACGGCACCGGCGTTCCGCCAGTGCCTCCTCGAGAGAAACCTGGCCACGTGTCATGGGGCGCGGCAGATCGATGAATCCCATCCCTCCCCGCGAGGGCACCCCCGCTTGCCCGGGCGGCGGCCCGGACCTCTCGCCCCCGGTGGTTCCCCCGGAGGTGCAGGACGACCCTGCTGCCAGCAAACCCACCAGTGCCACGGCTAGCAATACCCCGGCCAACCCCCGGAATACCGCCGGTCCGGGCATCGTTCCCCCCACACTCCCGCCCTCCCCTGAAGATGACTTCCTCCGTGAGCGGTGGCGACGGCAGGCCGTCGGCAACGACCGGCCAGCAGG
>JACIYH010000032.1 GCA_014360055.1 Bacillota bacterium
TTTCGGGCTTAGTATATAGCCGCCCTTACAGCTTTATTCATTTTTTCCAAATATGGGCCCCACCCCCGCGGGCACGACCGCAGGGGCCAGGCGGGGGAGGGGGGACCCCTACCCCGCGCCCGGACCCCTGCGGGGCCACATCAACAGCCGAGCGCCTCAGCGCGGTGCCGGATGAGCCAGGATGTTTTCCAACTGGGCGAGAAGGCCTTCCAGGTCCGCCAGGGCCGCCTCCGGGGCGCGACCCTGCACGGAGAGGGTGAGGGTGGGCCGGCGTCCTCCCGTATACGAGACGGGGCCGCGCGGCCGCCGGGGCAGTTCGCGGGGCAGGCGGATGAGGAGGCGGTCGCGCACCTGGGTCACACTGGTGATGCCCAGGCGCTGGCAGGCCGCCTTGATGCGGGTCACCGCCAGCAGGTTGCGTGCGGGTGGAGGCATGGGACCGTAGCGGTCTTCCAGTTCCTCGCGTACCAGGCCGGCCTCGGCCGGCCCGCGCACGGCGGCAAGCATCTTGTAGGCGGCGATCTTCTGCCCTGAGTCGGGGATCCACTCGTCGGGGAGGTAGGCATCCACCTTCAGCTCCAGGGTCACGGGCACCTCCTCCGCCACGGGCTGGCCCTGAATCTCCCGGACCGCTTCCTCCAGCAGCCGGCAGTACATATCCAGGCCCACCGCCATGATGAAGCCGTGCTGCTCCGGCCCCAGCAGGTTGCCCGCCCCCCTGATTTCCAGGTCACGCATGGCGATCTTGAACCCCGAGCCCAGTTCCGTGAACTCCGAGATAGCCTGCAGCCGCCGCTCGGCCTGCTCCGTCAGGCGCTGGTCGGGCCAGAAGGTGAAGTAGGCGTAGGCCAGGCGGTTGGATCGCCCCACCCGGCCCCGCAACTGGTAGAGTTGGGCCAGCCCCAGATCCTGAGCGTCCTCCACGATCAGGGTGTTCACGTTGGGCATGTCCAGGCCCGACTCGATGATGCTGGTACATACCAGGACGTCGTGCTTGCCCTCCAGGAACTCCAGCATCACCCGCTCCAGTTGCTCCTCCTGCATCTGCCCGTGGGCCACCGCCACCCGGGCCCGGGGGACCAGCCGCGACACCCGCGCCGCCGCCCGCTCGATGGTGCGCACGCGGTTGTGGACGTAGAAGACCTGCCCGCCCCGCCGGAGTTCCCGCTCGACGGCCTCCCGTACCAGCCACTCGGAGTGCTCCACCACGTAGGTCTGCACGGGGTAGCGGTCTTCGGGCGGGGTTTCGATCACGCTCATGTCCCGCAGACCGGCCAGGGCCATGTGCAGGGTGCGGGGGATGGGGGTGGCGGTGAGGGTGAGCACGTCCACACTGAGGCGCATCTGCTTGAGGCGCTCTTTTTGGGCCACCCCGAAGCGGTGCTCTTCGTCAACGATGAGCAGGCCCAGGTCGCGGAAACGCACGTCATCCTGAAGGAGCCGGTGGGTACCGATAAGGATGTCGACCGTGCCCCGTTGGAGCCTGCGGAGCACCGTTTCCTGCTCGCGGGGGGAACGGAAGCGGGAGAGCACCTCCACACAGACGGGGTAGCCGGCCAGGCGTTCCCGGAAGGTGTAGTAATGCTGCTGGGCCAGGATGGTGGTGGGAACCAGCACGGCCACCTGCTTGCCTTCCATCACCGCCTTGAAGGCGGCCCGGATGGCCACCTCGGTCTTGCCGTAACCCACGTCCCCGCACAGCAGGCGGTCCATGGGACGGGGTTGCTCCATGTCGCGCTTGATCTCGTCAGTGGCCCGCCGCTGGTCGGGTGTCTCCTCGTAGCGGAAGGAGTCCTCGAACTCGCGCTGCCACGGGGTATCCGGGGCAAAGGCGTGCCCGGGAACCGCCTGCCTCACCGCATACAGCCGCAGGAGTTCCTGGGCCAGCTGGCGCACCGACTCCTTCACCCGGTTGCGCGCCCGCGCCCATTCGGTGCCGCCCAGGCGGTTCAGCCGGGGCTGGTGCCCCTCCGGCCCCACGTACTTCTGCACCAGGTGGACCTGCTCGGTGGGGACGTAGAGGGCATCACCCCCGGCGTATTGCAGGAACAGATAGTCCCGCTGCGCCCCCTCGATCTCCAGGGTGCGCACGCCCAGGTAGCGGCCGATGCCGTGACTCTGGTGGACCACGAAGTCGCCGGGGCGCAGTTCCCCCAGGTCAAGGCGCACGCCCTCCCGGGGCCGCGGCAACTGCCGCTTTTTGGGCCGCCCGTACACCGCCCCGTCGGTGACCAGGGTCAGGCCCAGCCAGGGCAACTCGAAACCGGTCTCCAGGTCGCCCTCGGTGACCAGCACCTCTCCCGGCTCGGGCACCCGGGTGAGGGGAGCCACGCGCGCCGCCACCAGTCCCTCGTCTCCCAGCCTCTCCGAGAGGGCACGGGCCCGGTCGGCGGTGGCGGCCACCAGCAGCACCCTCCCCTCGTGCCGCCACCGGCGGAGATCGTCCATGAAGGACGGCCAGTGCCCGTGATACACGGGGACGCTCCGGGCGGGAAAATCCACCGCCCGTTGCCGGAACTGGCCGGCCTCCTGGCGCAGGAGGGAAAAGGCTACGCGGGGGAGGGCCTCGAGCAGCCGTTCGAGCCCTTCCGGCGGGAGGTAGACGTCCGCCTGCGCGGGCAGCAACTGGCCCTGCACCAGGAGGTGCGCCACCTGCTCCATCCCCGCTTTGCGGGCCTCCTCAGCCGCCTCGCGCAGCCGGCCCGGTTCGTCCAGGACCACCATCGGCTGGTCCGGGAAGTAATCCAGGATGGTGAACTCCTGCGGACACAGGTAGGGCAGGTACTGGTCGATGCCGGGGAACAGGCCGTCCTGCATGCGGGCCAGGTGCCCGCGCACCTTCTCCTCCAGGCGCCTTGCCTCCGCGTGCCGGCCGCTGCGGCCGAGCCTGGTGACGGTGGCAACCAGGTCCCGCTCGATGCGGTCACCGGCAGCAGCCCGGCTCTCGGGCGAGAACACGTCTTCCCGGGCGGGACCCACCACCACCTCGTCAAGGGCTGCCAGGGAGCGCTGGGTGGAGATGTCGAACCGGCGCAGGGACTCAACCTCGTCGCCGAAGAACTCAGCACGTACGGGCTCGCCCCCCGGGGGGTAGACATCCATGATACCGCCCCTCCAGGCGAACTGCCCGGGTGCCTCTACCGTTTCCACCCGCTCGTAGCCCGCCTCCAGCCACTGCCGCGCCAGTTCGCCGGGAGCCACGGGGAGGCCCGGAGCCAGACGCACCTCCAGGCTCCCCAGCCAGGCGGGGTCGCCCAGCCGCCTGAGCAGCGCGGCCACCGGCGCCACCACCACCCCCCTCTCTCCACGCAGCAGGGCGGTGAGCACGGCGGCACGACCCCAGACCAGGGCACCCGACCGGGCCAGCACCTCGTAGGGCAGCACCTCCAGGGGCGGGAACGTCCACACCCGCTCCCCCAGCAGGGTCTTAAGGTCCTGAGCACGGCGCTCCGCCAGGGCGGTGGAGGCTGTCACCACCAGCAGGGGGCGCCTGCAAAGGCGGTGCAGGGCAGCGATCACCAGTGAGCGCGCCGACCCCGGCACCCCCCGCACCAGCACGGCGGCGCCGGCAGCGACCAGATGCCGGGCCAGGTCCCTTATCTCCTCACTCTGGGCACAGTAATCAACCAGGGGGAGCATATACGGAGTTAACCCACCCCATGGTGGCATCCAGGTCACGGTCGAGCAACATGGCACAGCCGTCCGCGGCCCGCTCCACCACGGGCCGGAAAGACCTCACTTCCTCCTCATCCATGGGCATCAGCACATACTCTGCCGGGTCGACACCTTCGGGAGGCCGACCGATGCCTATGCGCAGGCGCGGGAAAGCTTCCGTCCCCAGGGCCGCGATGATGGACTCCACGCCACGGTGCCCGGCCGAACTGCCCCCCGGGCGCATGCGCAGCCGGCCCGCCTCCAGGTCGAGGTCGTCGTGGATCACCAGTAAATCCCCCGGAGACAGGGCCAGGTGGGCGACGGCCTTCTGCACCGCGCTGCCGCTCAGGTTCATGTAGGTGAGGGGGAGGAACAGCCCCACCCGCTTCCCTCCCGGCCGACCCAGGCCCAGAAGACCCCCTCCCAGGCGCCGGGAAAGGGGGATGCCCCATCGCCGGGACAGTTCTTCCACCACCCAGAAGCCCAGGTTATGACGGGTGAGGCGGTACCTCTCCCCGGGATTGCCCAGCCCCACGAACAGCCGCAGCTAGGCACCACCTTCCGCGGGCCCTTCCCCGGGCGTTTCTTCACCCGGCGCGGGCTCCTCCTCGCGCCTGGGCGCCAGCACGGTGACCACCACTTCGTCCGGCTCCTCCACCGCGCGCACCCCGGGGGGAAGGCGGAGGTCGGCCACGGTGAGGTGCTCACCCACGCCCAGTGCGGAGACATCCACCTCGATGTCAGCGGGAATGGCGGTAACCGGGCACTCCACCCGCACGCGGGGCAACTGGTGCTGGACCACACCGCCGCGGCGGACCACTTCCTCGCTTCCCCTGATCACCACCGGGATCTCTACCTGCAGCACGTCCCCCAGGGAAACCTGCTGGAAGTCCAGGTGGAGCACCCGCAGGCTGACCGGGTCCCTCTGGATGTCCTTCAGTACCGCGGTCCACTCCCGGCGTTCGCTGTCCTCCAGCTCCAGCCGGACCACGGTGCCCGTCCCCAGGCCGGCCGCCATGTGGCGGCCCAGTTCATGGGCGGGAACCTGCACCGGGATGCTCCCCACCTGCCGCCCGTAGAGGACGGCCGGCACCCACCCCTCCCTGCGGCTGCGGTGGGCCGGCCCCTTCCCCGCCTCGCGGAAGCGCGCCCTGAGCTTGATCTCTGCCACCTGCGTCACCTCACTGGAACAGTTCGGACACCGACAGATCGGAATGGATACGGCGGATGGCCTCGCCCAGCAGGGGGGCCACCGATATCACCTTGAGCTTGGGACCCAGGCGGCCCCGCTGGTCTATGGTGTTGGTGATCACCAGTTCCTCCAGCACACTTTCCTGTATGCGGCGGGGCCCGTCCCCGGAGAGGATGGCGTGGGTGCAGCACGCGTAGACCGCCTTCGCGCCCCGGTCCCTGAGCGCGGCGGCGCTCTCCACCAGGGTGCCGCCCGTATCCACGATGTCATCCATGATTATAGCCACTTTCCCCGTGACCCGTCCAATCACGTTCATCACTTCCGCCACGTTGGGCTCGGGACGACGCTTGTCCACAATGGCAAGAGGCGCCCCCAGCCTTTCCGCCAGGCCGCGGGCACGGGCCACACCCCCCACGTCCGGCGAAACTACCACGATGTCCTCCAGTCCCTTCTGGCGGAAATAGCCTGCCAGCAAGGGGGCAGCGGTGAGGTGGTCGACGGGGATGTCGAAGAAGCCCTGGATCTGCCCGGCGTGGAGGTCCATGGTCACCACCCGGTCCACCCCTGCCACCGTGAGCAGGTTGGCCACCAGCTTGGCCGTGATGGGCTCGCGGCCGCGGAACTTGCGGTCCTGGCGCGCATACCCGTAGTAGGGGACCACCGCCGTGATGCGGCGGGCCGACGCCCGGCGCAGGGCGTCTATGATGACGAGGAGTTCCATCAGGTTCTCGTTCACCGGTCGCGAGGTGGGCTGGACCACGAAGCAGTCGTGTCCCCGTACGCTCTCGGTCACCATCACCCGCACCTCGCCGTCGGCGAACCGCTTGAGTTCCAACCCTCCTACCGGTATGCCCAGGTACTCGGCCACCTCGACGGCCAGCGGCACGTTGGCTCCCCCGGTGAACAACTGCAAGTCTGCTCCCGAACCTGCCACCTTCCCTACCCCCTCCTGTCCCGTTGTCTTACTATGGCAAGTGGCCCTATGCACGCACCCCTGCGGATGCGCACCCGTCCCTCCACCACCACATCCGGCGCGATGACCGCGTCCCGCTCCGCCTCCACGGTGTCGTCCAGGAAGGCGGAAGGGGGGTCGACCACGGCGACCCCTTCCCGCATGAGGGCGCCCAGGCGCTCCTGCCGCAGGGCCGCCTCCAGTCGCGCCAGGTCGGCCCGGTTGCTCACACCTACCACCCGCTCCCACGGGGCCGGCACTCCCACCACCTCTTCGCCCGCCGCGGTGAGGATGCCCACCGCGTCGGTGAGGTAGAACTCACCCTGGGCGTTATCCCGTCCCACCTGCTCCAGCGCGGCCCACATCCGCGGCGCGGCAAAGCAGTACACCCCCGCGTTGACCTCGTCCACCCGGCGCTGCTCGGGCGTGCAATCGGCCTCCTCCACGATCCCGGTCACCCGCCCGTGCCCATCCCGGATGACACGGCCGTATCCGGTGGGGTCGGGCGGACGGGTGGTGAGGAAGGCCAGGGGTGCACCCGTCCGCCGGCGCACCTGCACCAGCCGGCGCAGGTCACCGGCATCCAGGAGGGGCGTATCCCCGCATACCACCAGCACATCTCCCGGGAAGTCCCCCAGGATGGGCCGCGTGGCGAGGACGGCGTGCGCGGTACCCAGGGGCTGACCCTGGTCCACGAACTCCACCCCTTCCCCCTCCAGCCTGGCCCGTACCAGGTCCGCCTGCACCCCCACCACCACGATCAACCGGGACGCCCCCGCGCCCCGTACGGCATCCAGCACGTGCCCCACCAGGGGACGCCCCCGCAGGGGATGGAGCACCTTGACCAGGGAGGACTTCATGCGCTTGCCCTGGCCGGCCGCCAGCACCACGGCCACCAGGTCCGCATCCACGCCACCCCCCGCGCCGCCTCCCGCACCACCCTCCGGAGCGCCCTCCGGAAAGCCAGGGCTGCCCTCGGGCTCAGGAAGTGCGGGAGGAAAGGATGGAGGTGACGAGTTCGAGGTCGGCTGGTTTGTCAACGTCTATCCCCACTTCCGGGTGGCGGGTGACCACCGCCCGCCCGTTGATGTGAAAATGACTCCGCACGCGGCGCTCAGCCTCTCCCAGGGTCAGCCTGCCCAGGAAGTACTTTACCACCAGCACCGGCCCCAGCATGGAAGCCAGCCCGAACGGACTCTTGCGCAGATCCGTCACGCGGCGCAGCAGGGGGAGGATGGCCAGGGCGGCACGGGGCCTTAGCAGGAACATGTTCCCCCCCGTCACCGGCTGGTCCCGGAGCCCGATCCAGCTCCGCCGGGCCCCCGGGTACCGGGAAAGGATGACATCGCGCGGGATCACCGCATAGTAGAAGTCGTAATCGCCCAGGGCACGGCACTCCGCCAGAAACCCCTCCACCACGGCCGGCGTGATGAGGGGTATATCGCCCGTGGCCACCAGCACGTGTTCGTCCGCAGGCAACTCCCGGAGGCCCCGGGCGAGGTTGTCCACCAGCCCGTCAGCCGTCTCCACCAGTTCCACCCTGGGAGGCCTCCGCAGGTAGGACAACTCCGCCGGACCCACCACCACCACCCGCTCCAGTTCGGCGCAACCGGCCAGAGCCTCGACCACGTAGTCCACCAGGACGCGACCCCCCAGCGGGATCAGCGCCTCAAAGGGGACATCACTCACCTGGCGGAGCCGCCCCCGGTTGGTCGCCCCCGCCAGCACCAGCCCGCCCGCCATTATCTTCCCCTCCCTTCCCCAGCCGCCTCCTGCGGCCTCACCGGCGCGTCTTCCGTACAGGTGCGCCACCCGACACACCTGCAGCCGGGCGCGCCTGGAACAGACGCCCGTGCAGCCACGCTAGGGGAAATCCCCCTCGCCCCCCGGATACAGGGGCCAGGCGCCCGCGGGGCGGCACAGGAAGGCCCGATGGCCGCGGGCGCGGGCCCTTTCTACGGCCCGCGCGGCTGCGGCCAGAGAATCGAAGAGGCCAAACGTGGCCGGACCGCTACCGCTCATCTCCGCCCCCAGCGCGCCGCTTTCGGCCAGCATCTCCCTGATCTCCCGTACCTCGGGCGCCAGTGTCTCGGTCACGGCCCGCAGGTCGTTCCACAGCCCGTGCGCAACCCCCGGTAAGTCACCCCGCTCCAGGGCACCCGTGACCGCGTCCGTCCCCCGCCCCTCGGGCACGTGCGGACGCGGATGCTCGTCCCAGCGGCGGTACACCTCGGCCGTAGCCACGCGCCGGGCGGGACACACCACCACCACGATACACTCGGGCAGGCCGGGCAGGGGGCTGCACCGGTCCCCCCTCCCCTCACCCAGCGCCGTCCCCCCGGTGAGGAAGAAGGGCACATCGCTCCCCAGGCGGGATGCCAGTTCTTCCAGTCTGACCCGGCTGGGACGCACCCGCCACAGCCAGGTGAGCCCCCTCAGGGTGGCGGCCGCATCCGAGCTGGCCCCGCCCAACCCGGCCGCGGGGGGGATAACCTTGAACAGGTGCACCCGGACCCCCGGCACATCCGCCCGGGGGAGGGCTTCCCGCAGGGCCCGTGCCGCCCGCCAGGCCAGGTTCTCCGCTCCCCCGGGAACCTCGGGGCTGTCGCAGGTGACCTCGATGCCGTCCCCCGGATCGAGCCTCACCAGGTCGCAGAGGTTCACCGCCTGAAGCACCGTGCGCACCCGGTGGTATCCGTCGGGCAGACGGGGCCCCACCTCGAGGGCAAGGTTCACTTTGGCGGGGGCAGGAATGAGTATGGACAAACGACCACCGCGGTCGCATCCTGCCGGCACCGGCGGGCGCCCTACCGGCGGCCCGACCGCACTCTCTCCATTTCTCGCCGGCAAAGACAATTCCTCCGACCCGGCCGCCCACGGGCCCCCTGGCAACGCTTCCCCGCCGCGGAACCTGCTATTCCAGCTCCACGTCCAGGAGTTCCAGGACCCGCCTGATGTCGCACGCGATGGTAGCCCGATCGGAGCCGGCCGCCAGCAACCCCACCGCCTTACCCTCGGGCGTCAGGATGAGGGAGCCGCTGTCACCGGGCAAACCCATGGCCGTGAACACCAGTTGCTCGGTGAAGAAGGCCCACTCGGTGTCGGACATCGCCACCCTGACTGCTGCGTGCAGCACCCGTAACCTCCCGCGCGTAAGACCGGTGGTGCGGCCGCTCTTGAGCACCTCCAGCCCGATCTGCGGCTCGGCAATGCCGGTCACCCGCCCCACCTCGAGTATGGTGGGGTCGAGGGATACACCGGGAAGCGGTCGTGCCACCGCCGCGTCCACCACGTTCTCGCGGCTCCTGCGGGGGTAAACGTGAATGCCATACCCCGGTCGCAGAGCCGAGACCACCCGGTCGGCGATCTTCTCCACCCCGCGTGCCACCGGGCAGTACACCCTGGTCCCCGCCCCGGCGCGGAACAGCGGAACGAAGCGCTCCAGGTGCGCCACCGTATCCGCTTCCGTGCCCCCATCGTAGGTGCCCGGCTGACGGATGGGATCCCCCCGCTGCGCACGCCCGTCCCGCCCGTCGCTACCGTTGGCGAGGACGTGGTTGTTGGAAAGGAGCATCAGTTGGCCCGAGCGCTTGTCCCGGACAACGGCCCCTAACGTGCCAGCCCCGCCCCGCCAGTGACCTATGCTGACGCCGGGGACGAGGGGTCGCACGCGGCCCGTGCGGGTGAAGAGGACGAGGTCACCCACCTCCACCACGTCGGTGGGCACCCCGCCCAGTTCGTAGGGGACATGGTGAGAACGCGGCAGCCTGTGCGGTTCGACCTTTTTGCGCACCAGCACGGTGACGCCGAGGTGGGCGGTGGGCTCCCCGCCCACCTCTTTGTAGCCGACACCCACTCCCACCACGTTGTCCAGGGCGAGGAGGTAACGCCGAGCCCGGCGCAGCGAGTTCAATACCCGGTTCAGGGACTATCACCTGCCCGCGTATACCCTGCTTATGTAACCATGCTATGCAGGAGTAGGCGCAGGCGGTGATCGAAGGCCCCGCCCCGCGGTAATGTGGAAGGGTTCTCCCGCGAGACGGGGCCTATAGAGCGAGAACACGGGGCCGCCGGACCGGGCCGCGAGACGGGGCCGCATAAACCAGCAGAGAGGGCCGCACAAGCGAGCGGGACCCTGCCGGGCCCCGCCACCAAAGTCCCGTTTACGATGCTTACCGGCGGATGTCTAACCGGTGCACGCCTGGAGGCGCTTCTCTCCTTCTTCGGTACACACGATCACTTCTACGGCCGAGGTGAGCACGTCGGTATAGCTGAAGGAAACCCGGCGCACGGGGATCTGCTTGCCTTCGATCTTGACCACGAAGATGGAGGGGTAAGTCTTCTCCAGGACGCCCTCTTTTTCGACCACCTTCTTGCGCCCCTTGTTGGCGCGCACGCGGACCTTCTCCCCCACGTGGCAGTCGATGTTTTCGCGGATTGCTCGCAGCACCTGGCTGGTAGGCATGAGCATCCTTCCCTTCGCCCCGCCAAGCAATCTTATGTGCCAATTGTATCACAGTTTGGCGTCCGAGTCAAGAACAAGTATTTTACGTCTGAGAGGCACACCTGTCAAGCCCGAATCGAACGTTCCTCTTTTAGCAGCCGGCCCTCGTGATGGGAGGGGGTGACCTCTAGCGGGCGTATTTGTCGGCTACCTTGGATGCGCCGTAAGAGTTGGGCTTGATCTTGGCGTCAAACCCGGTGCCGGTGACCATACCGACCACTTCGCGGATCATGTCCCGGGTTTCGCCGTTCCGCCCCACGTCCAGGTGGATTTCCACGTCCAGGCTGGCAGAACCATTCTCGGCCAGCCGTTCTGCCAGTCGACTGGCCACTCCCAGGGAAAGGGCGACCTCGTAGAAGATGCGCTGCCGCAGGCTGGGCATCTTGCGCTCCCTGCGCCTGGTGAAGTAGTAACGGCCCCCCTTGCCCAGGCGGTGGATGATGACGGCGGTCACGAAGAGCACGTCCTCATGGACCTGGGAGTCGGTACCGATGATCAGCTTGTAGGAGGCGTCGGGGTCTTCCGCCACGAAGTCCATGATGTCGGAGAACATTTGCTCGAACCCCAGCACGCCCCTGGTCGGGCTTGTGAAGTACATCCTCCCCCACCCAGTCCCCATTGTAACACAAGTCCCGGCATAACATCACCTCGTGCCCGACGCACCCCACGCACGCCGCCAGCCCGCCTCCGCCCCCGCGCCACGTTCACGGGCTGACCCAAACGGCGCTCCAGGCCGCCCGGTGCGGCACCGCGGGAACCCGGCGGTCTCAACGGGAGGCGGAGCAGCGCGCCGGAACTCGGCGGTCGTCAACGGGGGACGGAGCGGCGGGCAGTGACCGCGGCGGCCAGGGTGAGAAATTCGCTCACACTCAACTCCTCGGCGCGGCGCCCGGGGTCCAGCCCCGCCCCTTCCAGGACGGCGACCGCTTCCTCCCGGTCCGCTGCCACCGGGGAGCCGGCCAAGGCGTTGAGGAGGGTCTTGCGTCGCTGTCCGAACGCCGCCCGCAACACGTCGGTCAGGCCCGGGGGCAGGTGCAGATCCCCCTTGTGTTCCATCACGGCCACCGCCGACCATACCAGCGGCCGGGGGAAAAAGCAGCCGGGCGAGACCTTCGCCACCAGGCGGGCCCCGCCTCGCACGGCCGCCAGCACGGAGAGGGCCCCGTAGACCCTGGACCCCGGACCGGCCACCAGCCTCTCGGCCGCCTCCTTTTGGAGGGTGACCACCGCCATGTCCCAGTCCAGCGGCTCTTCCAGCCACCGGTAGAGGAGGGGAGCCGTGAGGTAGTAGGGCAGGTTGCCCACCAGCTTCACCCTGCCCCCGGGGCCGGTGTGCCTCCGGGCCTCTGCCACCAGATCCGCCCAATCTACCCGCAGGGCGTCGGCCTCGCGTACGGTCACCGCAGGCAGGCCGGCCACCGCCTCCTCCAGGACGCTTACCAGGGCGGGGTCGATCTCCAGGGCCACCACCCGGGCGGCCGCCCGACCCAGGGATCGCGTGAGCGTGCCCACGCCCGCCCCCACCTCGATTACCGCGTCGGAAGGGCTAAGGGCGCAGTATTCCATGATTTTGCGCAGGATGTTGCCGTCGATGAGGAAGTTCTGCCCCCACTGGTGACGGGGCGAGATCCCCCGCTCGGCCAGGAGCCTGCGCAGCACGCTGGGCGAGGTGAGGTGATCACGCCAGTCGGCGGGCAGACCTTGCCCGCCTAGGGCAGGATGTAAACGATGACCCTTCGCTTTCCCCACTTCCAGGCCTCGGCCAGGGTATCGTAGCAGAGATCGATCTTGTTGCCCTTGATGGCTCCCCCGATGTCGGCGGCCAGCCCGTAACCGTAACCTTCGATGTACAGCCTGGTGCCCAGGGGGATTACCCTGGGGTCGACCGCCACGATGCCCCTCCCTGCCTTCACCCCGGTGTAGGTATACCCGGTGGCGTTGGGCCCGCATGACTCCGGTCCCGGGTAGTAGGCGGTGGCCGTCACCTCCATGGCCCGCCGGAAGCGGATCACCTCCCCGCCCCGGGAGATGGAGGAGGCCCGGCCCACGGCGACCACTTCGGTCACCGGTTGCCGCACCACCTGGTAGCCCACCGGCTCACGGGCCACTTCCTGGCCGTCGGCGTACTTCACCCGGTAGGTTACCTGCTGTAGACCCGGTCTACCGCGCTGCAGGACCCGCGCCAGCCCGTAAGGCAGGCGCTCGTCGTCACGCCTCTCTACCCGGTGCGGGATCTCCTGCTGCGCCGTCTCCTCCCCGTAGGTGATGCGCACCACGCGGATGGCCATCCCCGGATGCACCTCCGCATCGGGACCGGGGATGACCTCGTCGTCAGGCCCCACGCGCACTCCCGCTTCCTGCAACACCGCAGCCACGGTAGGCCCGGGCGAACTCAGTTCCCGCGTGATTCCGTCCGCAGTGATGCTGAGGGGCACGCAACGGTACACGTGCACCCGCATCCCCGGCCTGAGGGAAGAGCCGGGGTCGGGCACCACCACGTCCCGGGCACTCAACCTGATCCCGGCCCGGGCGAGAGCCTGCTCCACCCGGCGGGCGGACGTGGATACCGAAAAGACCTTGCCGTCAGCGAGAACTTCTACCTGTTTGTCGGGCAGAAAGGCCGGTACCGCGAGCAGGATCGCCGTCCCCAGCATGATGGCCAGCGCCCGCAGGTACCGGTTTGCCCCTGCATCTCTCCATCTGATCAGTTCTGTCGACCCCCTGTAGGGAGACAGAATTCGACGGGCGCCCCTGCCATCCCTGCCAGCGCAACCCGGCCGACCCGCGCGGTACACCACCTGCCCCGGCAGCCCCGCCCGGCCGGGGAGTCCGCCTTCACCCCTCATTCTTCACTTCAACGCGCACGTTCTTAAAGCCAGCGTCTTCCACCTTGGGCAGGTGCACCTCCAGGACCCCGTTCCGGTATTCGGCCCGGGCCCGCTCGGCATCCACCTCGGCGGGTAGCTGGAAACTACGGTGGAAGGAGCCGAAACGCCGCTCCCGCCAGTGGTAGGTGGCGTCCTCCCGTTCCCTTTCCTCGCTGGTACGCCCGGCGATGGTGAGCACGTTGTGCCGCACGTTCACATTCAGGTCCTGGGCCCGCAGCCCCGGCACCTCGGCCACCACCACCACGTCCTTATCGGTCTCGAACATGTCCACGGAAGGTTCCCAGTGGTGGGCGCGCTCCGCCACCGAGCCCCACCAGGGCAACACCCCCAGGAGCCGCCCGGCCTCGGCCTCCAGTTCCCGCCAACGGCGCCACGGCCCGGGAACCCAACGCTCGATGTCCCGCACCGCCCTGCCTCCCTTCTCCATCACTTCCTGAGTAAGTATGAGGAGGAAGGCCGTGCACTATGCGCGGGTAGAGGTCAGGGAAGGCGGAAAAGGCGGCGGGCGTTCTCCGTGGTGATGGACGCCAGCCGGTCGGGGGGTACCCCCTTGGCCTGGGCCACCGCCTCCGCCACCCTGGCCACAAACGCGGGCTCGTTGCGCTTCCCCCGCCAGGGTTCCGGGGCCAGGTAGGGACAGTCTGTCTCCACCAGGAGGCGGTCGAGGGGGACGACGCGCAGCACCCGGCGGAGATTGTGGGCGTTGGCAAAGGTGACCGGTCCGGCAAACCCGAGGTGGAATCCCATGTTCAGCGCCCGGCGGGCGGCTTCCTCGTCACCGGAAAAGCAGTGCAGCACGCCCCCCACCTCGCCAGCCTTCTCCCGACGCAGGATCTCCATCATGTCGGGGTAGGCATCCCGGCAGTGCAGGATGAGGGGAAGACCCAGTTCCCGGGCCAGGGCGATGTGGCCCGCGAGGGCCTCCTGCTGGACCGGGGCCGGACTCAACATACGGTAGTAATCCAACCCTGTCTCGCCGATGGCCACCACCCGGGGCCCCCGCGCCAGCCGGCGGATTTCCTCCGCAGCCCCGGCCCACTGGCCGGCATCGTGAGGGTGGATGCCCACCGCCGCCCACACCCGCTCCTCGCGGGCCGCCAGATCGCAGGCCCGCCGGCTGGAGGCCAGGTCCGCCCCGGGGTTCACCACGGCCACCACCCCGGCCCGCCACGCCCTCTCCATCACCTGGGCCCGGTCCCGGTCAAACTGGGGGAAGTCCAGGTGCGCATGACTGTCACTCAGTTCCGTTGTGCTCACCCTCCCGATGCACGCGGCCCCGTCCGCCCTAGGTGACACGGGCCCCGGCGGGGATATCGCCGTCCGTCGTGACCAGCACGAGCCGCCCGCCCTCCTGGGCCGCCAGCAACATGCCGCGGGACTCAATGCCCCGGATGCGGGCCGGCTGCAGATTGGTGATCACCACCACCGACCGGCCCACCACCTCCTCGGGCCGATAGTGCTCGGCAATACCCGCCACGATCTCGCGTTCCTCCCCGCCCAGGTCGATCCGTAACCTGAGCAGGCGGTCGGCCCCGGGGACCCTCTCGGCCCCCGTCACCCGCGCCACCCGCAGGTCCAGCCGCCGGAAGGCATCGATGGACACCAGGCCCTCCTCGCCCTCACCCGCCTCCGCGACGCGTATTCCACGGTCCTGCTCAACCTTACCCGCCTCCGCCTGCCCCGCCGGGCGCGCAGTGGCCGCCTCCCTCGCAGGGCCAGCGCCGGGCTTGTCCTCCGGGCCCGCGGCGTGCGGAGTCGTTACCAGCGCTCCGCCCAGTTCCCGGCGCGGGAAGAGGGGCTCGCCCACCTTCACGGGGGAGCCGGGAGGCAGCAGCCCCCAGCGGGTGTCCTCCCACGTCACTTCCGTGAACGGGCGGGGGGCCCCCACGCTTTCCCACATGAGGGGTGCCGACCGCACCAGCACGGGCTTGAGCAGCACGCTCAGGAGCCGTATGCCTTCCGCCATCTGATACAGCACCGTATTCACCCGCTCATCCCCGGCCCGGCGCAGGGCCCAGGGGGCGGCCTCGTCGATGTACTTGTTGAGGCGTCCCACCAGGCGCCATACCTCGGCCAGGGCCGTAGAGATCTGCAGGTCCTCCATGGAGGAGGCGAAGCTCTCCACCACCTCGCCGGCCAGGGCGGGGATCTCGTCATCCACCGGTTCCCGCCTGGCGGGTGCCGGCACCCGGCCACCGGCGAAGCGCTTCAGCATGCTCAGGCTGCGGTGCACCAGGTTGCCCAGGTCGTTGGCCAGGTCGCTGTTGGTGCGCCGCACCAGGGCCTCCTCGCTGTAGTACCCGTCCGCGCCGAAGGGGATCTCGCGCAGGAGGAAGTAGCGCACGGCGTCCAGGCCGTACCGCTCCACCAGCACCAGGGGATCCACCACATTGCCCCGGGTCTTGGACATCTTGCCCGACTCCAGCACCAGCCAGCCATGCCCGAACACGCGCCTGGGCAGGGGCTCGCCCAGGGCCATCAAGATGATGGGCCAGATGATGGTGTGGAACCGGAGGATCTCCTTGCCCACCAGGTGCACGTCCGCCGGCCAGTAGCGGCGGTACCGTTCCCCGTCCGGGTATCCCAGGGCCGAGATGTAGTTGCAGAGGGCGTCGATCCACACGTACACCACGTGGCCCGGTGCGAATGGCACCGGAATTCCCCAGCGGAAGGAACTGCGCGAGACACACAGGTCCTCCAGGCCCTGGTCGATGAAGCTCAGCATCTCCTGACGCCGCGAGGGGGGCTGGACGAACTCCGGGTTGCGCTCGATGTGCTCGCGCAGCCGGCCCGCGTACGCCGACAACCGGAAGAAGTAGGCGTCCTCGCCCACCCGTTCCAGGGGCTTGTCGTGGTCGGGGCAGTGGTAGCCGATGTCCTTGGCCTGGGTTTCGGTGTAGTAAGCCTCGCACCCGGTGCAGTACCAGCCCTCGTACCGTCCCAGGTAGATGTCGCCCTTCTGCCACAGCCGGGTGAAGATGTCCCCGATCACCTTCTGGTGACGCGGCTCGGTGGTGCGGATGAAGTCGTCGTAGGTGATGTCCAGCACCCGCCACAGTTCGCGGATGCCCGCCACTATCCCGTCCACGAACTCCAGCGGCTCCTTGCCAGCCGCACGGGCCGCCTGCTCCATCTTCTGGCCATGCTCGTCGGTACCGGTCAGGAACCAGGTGTCGTCACCCCGCAGGCGGTGGAACCTGGCCAGGGCGTCAGCCGCCACCGTGGTGTAGGCATGGCCGATGTGGAGGTTCGCACTCGGATAATAGATAGGAGTCGTGATATAGAACTTTCCCATCGCGGACCCTCCCTGCTTTCAGCGTGGAACCGCAGGCGCCGCACATCCCCGCCGCCGTACACCCCGGGTCACCCGGCGCGTCTGCGCACCCCTGTGTACCCGCCGGCGTCACGCACCCCGGTGACCGCAGACAACAAAATCCCCGCCCTCCAGGGGCGGGGATACCGCGGTACCACCCTGTTCACCCGGGACGTGCCTCCCGGGCCTCGGCAGGTGCGCCCCGGACCACCACTACCTCCCCGTGCGCCGGCGACCGAACGTTGACGCGCGCTGGACCGGCCGGAACACGGTGGACCGGCTCACACACCCCGGCGGGATAACGGTCGCCGTCCGGCGCGGCCTACTGGTACCCAGCCCAGGCGGAACCTCATCGGCTCGCCGCCCGGGGCACGGGCCGTTCAGCCTGCGGCTCAGGGGCCATGTTCGGGCTGGATCACCGTACCGGCTTGCACCTTCCCCGGCTCTCTGGGACGGCCCTCCAGCCGTACTCCCGCCCCCGCATCGCCTTTGCCAGTACTATACCCGTCGTCCCTGCCCCTGTCAACCTGCCAGCCCCCGGCGCCCCCGGCGCCCGGGCCCCGGGCCACCTGGGGCACCCACCCCCTGGTGGGCCCGTGCCAGACGCACAGCGAAAAAGTCAGCACAACGAAAGGCGGGTTGCCATGAATTTTTCGCCTTGAGCGTGTCAGAAGCCCAGGCACGGAAGTCACGAGTAGGGAAATAGCGGGGCGAATACAGGCAATTCGGAGAGTAGTGTGCCTGCGTTCGACAACTGGGCAACGAGGTGCCTGCGCCTGCGACTCCGATGTAGCAAACGGTGTCCCCCCGCACCCGGTCGGACCCGGCCCGACCTGGCTCCTGGTGGCTAAACGGCGAGGCGGAAGCTAAGACCGGGAAATTTTCAGCGCTCAGTTGAGAACGCAGGGCGGAAAAAATCCCATCGTGGGTCCAGGCTGCCCACGGGCAGGGACAGATCCAGGGCGCCCAGGCGGGTTGACGGCAGGCAGCACCCAACGGGGCCGGGCCGCCTAGCCGGGTTGAAGGCAGGGAGCGCCGAACGGGGACGGGCCGCCTAGCCGGGTAGACGGTAGGTGGCGCCGAAGGGGCTCTGCAGCTTCTGGAGCCGGCCCTCGCGGGCGAGGTGGTCCAGCCAGTCCACCACCTCCTTGGGGCTGAGTTCCTCCCCCAGCCGCTCGCGGAGTTTGGGCAGCAGGTGCACCAGGTTGGCGGTGGAGATAGGGAGGAGGTCGGCCACCGCCTCCCACGCCTTCTCCTGCCACGCCGTCTGGCGCTCCCGCAGTTCCTCCCAGGGGTCGCGGGCATGGGGGGCGGCGCTCCAGGCGGCCCGGATACGGACGGGGACCGTGCGCCCGAGGGCGGCGGCGGAGACGAAGGTGTCGCCGGTCGGCAGGTAGGGCAGGCGCCGCACCTCGTCCGCGGTCATGTCGGTCTCCTCCTTGATCACTTCCAGGTCGCTGGCGCGCACGGTGCGGAAAACGAACTTGGTGTTGAGTTGGGCCGTGACGGTCTCATCCAGGAGGGCGGGGCGCTGGCTGGCCAGCACCAGGAACACCCCGTACTTGCGTCCCTCCTGGGCGATCTCGCGGAGGAGGCGCTTGGCGGGGGCGTCCAGCCCGCGGGGGGCGAAGTTGTGGGCCTCGTCAGTGACCACCACGAAGGGCGGGAAGAAGGAAGCCTGCTCGCCCCGCTGCAGGGCATCGCGGTAGGAACGGCGCCGGCGGTACAGGTTCCCCAGCAGGTAGGCGGCGAACACCTCCAGCAACCAGATGGGCCCCTGGATGACCGCCACCTTCCCGGCCAGCAGCAATTGCTCGACCGGCCTGATATCGGCGCCAAACAGGCCCGCGTGCTCCAGGCGGCGCAGGCGCCACTGGATGCCTCGCACCGACGCCAGGGGCAGGCTGGCGAACTCGCCCAGCAACTCCAGCAGGCGGGCATAGCGCTGCTTTTCCTGGACCGGCAGGGAGGGATCCTGACTGCGCCTGTCCAGCCCCGCCTTCCCCTCTTCGAGGGCCGTGGCCAGGTCCGCCACCCGGTTGGCGAAGGAAGTGTACGAATCCATGCGCCGGTGCAGCAGTTCCACGGCATTGGCCATGGGCTCCGTGAGGGGGGTCACCGCCCCCAGGAGGTTGATCAGGTCGTAAGTCCCCAGTTCGGTGAAGTCCACCCCCACCTCCTGGCCAATGAGCAGGGTGCGAAACTGCCCCTCGAAACCCCGTGCCCGTCCGGGGGGCAGCCCCGGCGCGGGTTGAGAGAAATCCATCTCGAAGTGGGGGTCCAGGACCACCGCGGGAAGGCCCAGGCGCATGAGTTCCTCCAGGATCACACGCACGGCGAAGGACTTCCCCGACCCCGACCCCCCGAAGATACCCAGGTGGGGGTACTGCTGCCAGGAAGCGGGGTCGATCAGGAAGGGCACCCCGTCCTGGGGACGGACCTCATCGCCCCGCATCGTGCACACGAGGTCGCGGAGGTCGTCGTCCAGTTCGGCCACCATCTCCTCGGTGCTCTTGATCACGCCCAGCACCAGCCCCCCGGCGGGAGACGTCCGCACCAGCCGGTGCCGCACCTCGGCGAAGGTGGCCGGGCGGGCGGTGACCCCCACCCGCACCGGGAACGGCGCCTCCTCCAGCAACCGCACGCGGGCCAGGTGGACTTCCTCTTGCTGCACGTCGTACCCCATAAGTTGCAGGGCCTGCAGGACCTGCTGGTCCGGGGCCCCCTGGTCGGTGGTGAGCGGGAAAAACCGGTTATGGGAGCGGGTCTCCACCACCTGGGCCTGGGGGTTGCCCAGCAACTCGTCCTCCAGGACCACCATCTCGCTCACCCGCAGGGGCCGATCCCCCGACACCACCCACACTTCCTGCGGAGTGGTAGCACCTACCACCTGAAAAGGCACTGCTTCCTCCCCCCACCCCGTCCCCGGCCAAAACGTATCACCGGGTGAGCGCACCGAAGGCCCCGTACATCCCGTCGGCCACCATCACCAGGGACACCCTGCCTTCGAGATCAGCGAGCCAGTCGGGCGGAATGGCACTCTCGCCCAGCCAGGCCCCGAGGATTCCCCCCGCCACCGCACCGGTGCTGTCGCTGTCGCCCGAATGATTGACGGATGCCAGCACGCCCTGCCGGAAGCAATGTTCCTCCGCCGCCGATCCCGCGTACCTCAAGGCGCAGAACACGCCTATCGCCAGTGCCTCGTCCCCCGTCCACCCCTCGCCCAGAGCCGCGATGGCATGAGCCGGCGGCAGATCACCCTGAGCCAGGTCCATGGCCCGGCGCAGCAGGTGCCGGGTGTCGGGGTCCAGCTCTCTCCGATGTGCCTCGGCAGCCACCGCCTCGTGCAGCTCCTGCCCGGCCACCAGCCGGGAAAGCAGCGCAGCCAGCGACCCGGCCGGCAGGTATCCGCCCGGGTGGCCGTGGGTGATGGCGGCGGTGCGCACCCCCAAAGCGAAGGCGGCATCCGGCTGCCCCGGCAGCGCCAGCCCCACCGGCGCCACCCGCATAACCCCTCCGCAACCTTTGCTGTCGTTGAGAGGGCGCTCGACCGTACCCATCTTCCCGGACCTCAGCGCCGCCAGGCAGGTCAGCCCCGGCGCCCTGCGCTGGCCCGGGTCATCCTGCGTCGCCAGCCATTCCAGGTAGGCACCGTAGAGCGATCGAACAACAAGTTCCTGGTCCCCGGACGCGAGCAGGGAAGCGGCACGAAGCAACCCACGGGCGGTGGCCAGGGTCATCTGGGTGTCATCGGTGATGGCGGCCCGTCCGTAGGGTCCGGTGACGTAGCCGCGCACTCCCTCCGGCCCGTATCGCACCCTGATCTCATCCCACCTCATGAATTCGATGGGAGCACCGAGGGCATCTCCCACCGCCACGCCCAGGAGGATTCCACGATAACGGTCGCGCATCAGTCACACCTCGCCCCCGTCTTCCGCGCGGCGGACACCATCGCTCGTTGTCTTATACGATGAGCCCGCGCTTACCTGCAAGCGCCCGGGGCGGAAGGTATCAAAGGGCGGCGACGGTCAGAGGCGGCGGCAGCGGTCAGAAGGGGCGGCGCTCGCGCCGGGAGGCCAGGAAGCGCAGCCAGTTTTCCCGGGAAATACCGCTCTCCACGAGGGCGCGTACCACGTGATCCTCGAGGCGTACGCGGGCGTCCACCAGATCGATCCACAGCGGGATACCCCGGCCGCCCTGCGGAGTCAGCGTGTACAGGACATCGGCGACCGTGTCCAGGTTCTCGTCGGCGGGCACCATGGTAGGGAAGTCCAGGCCCGTAGGGGCAGGGTCCCGACCCGCCCGCATGAAGCAGGTACGCAGCCCGGGGCGATGGGGATGTTCCACGGTGAGCAGTTCCCCGGGTTCCAGCAGTCCCCACAGAAGCTCCCGGTCGAAGGCCCCCCGCCAGGAGGGAGGCAGGTCTTCGCCCAACAGAGAGGCCACCACGGACGTGCCCACCGACTCGATCACACCCACGGGCAGGGTGCGCCGGCGACGGGCCTGGGCGAACAGATTCTCCCATTCCTGCTCGGCCTCGATGCGTAACCGTACGAGCGGTCCGTCCACCAGCAGTAGGCGGGGGGAGTACCGCTCCAGCACCTGGGCGGCTACCCGCGCCTCCAGGGCGGAAAGGGCCCGGCGGCGAGCCATCTCGTCGGCGTCTTCGCCCAGGCGCTCGTCGCGGTCGAGGGGGCTCCACACCTCCCACGCCCAGGCCTCCTCGCCGCGCGTGGTGCGTCCCACTGCCGCCATGACCGCCACATAGTGGGGGTACGATCCACCCACCAGGTTACAGGAGCCATCCACTCCGGCCAGGGAGCGCCCTGCCAGCCAGGCCCCCATCTCCTCGGCGGAGAGGCGGCGCAGGGGGCGCAGGCGACCCACACGGCTGGCCACCTGTTCCCTCAGCCACTGGCGGCGTCCTTCCAGGAAGCGGGTGCGCTCCCCCAGGATGCCGTCGAGTCGCGAGATTTCCTCTCTCAACCGGTGGATGTCACCCGGCCCCTGCAACGCCATCCACCTCCCCTGTAAACCGGTGGCGGCCGGTAGAGTCATCCTCCTCAGCGACAAACTTCTAGTTTTTCCTCGGAGACCCTTGACTTATTCTACCATACCTGGTACCATTTCCAGCAGATGCCGTCGAAGCTTTGTAGAAAGAGGTGAAGCGGGTGAAGTCAACGGGCATCGTGCGGAAGGTGGACGAACTGGGGCGGGTGGTCATTCCGATCGAGCTTCGCCGTACCATGGACATCGGCGAAAAGGATTCCCTGGAGATATACGTCGACGGGGACAAGATCATTCTCCGCAAGTACGAGCCGGCCTGCATCTTCTGCGGGAACGCAGACAACGTGGTGCACTTCCAGGGTAAGAACGTCTGCCGGGATTGCATCCAGGCCATGATCTCCCAGGCTGGGTAGCGCGCTTCTGGCCGGGGCGTTGCGGCCGGGACGGGATGCCCGTGCCGAGACGGGGCGCGTTGCCCCGTCTCGGCCTGTCTACACAGGGACCGCCGCAGAGCACACGGCGTCCCACCCGCCTCCGCAGCGGGCCCTTCGCCCCCGCGTGAGCGGACGACGCGCATGGTGGGCGGCTGGCAGCGGGCGTGCCTGCCCTTCGCACGCGCATAAGCGGGCGACGGGCGTCAGGGGGCGCCGGGACGCTTAGGGCGTGGTGCGCGAGCTTTCCCGCATCCCCTGGTGCCATGCCTGCCACACCTCCTGCACCAGGCCGGCGTCGTGGAGCAGCCGGGCACCGGTGACGGCCAGCGCGGTGCAGGCGTCCAGCATGGCACGCAGGGCCGGTTCCGACACGGTGGCTTCCGCGAACTCACGGGTGTGGCCGGGCGGCGGCGGGTCACCTATGGCCACCGACGGCTGCACCGCCGGGACCCGGTGGGAAACGTTCCCCACGTCGGTGGACCCACCGCGCATGGCGGGGGGCAACTCCTGCACCTCGTACCCCAGGTGGCGCATCTCGTCGGCGAATAGGCGGGCTAACACCTGGTTCTCCCTCATGTCCAGGAAGAGGGGTTCGTAGAAGCGCCACTCCAACCGACAACCGGTGGCCTGAGCAGCGCCGCGCGCACAGTCGAGCACTGCCGGCACCACCACCTCCTCCAGGTAGCGGGCATCTGCCGCCCTCAGGCTGAAGCGGGCGCGGGTGTAGTCGGGCACCACGTTGGGTGCCGTTCCCCCGTCCAGGATGATGCCGGGCAGGCGCACGGCGGGGTCCAGTCGCGGCCGCAGGGCGTGCACCGCCTGGAAGGTGAGAAGCAGCGCATCCAGGGCGTTGATGCCCTTCTCGGGCGCGGCGGCCGCGTGTGCCGCCCGCCCGAAGAACTCGATCTCCACCGGGTGGGAAGCCAGGCTGGAACCCCCTACCGACGTCCGCCAGCCCGGGTGCACCAGCATGGCCGCGTCCAGGCCGTCAAACACCCCGGCCTCGCACATGGCGATCTTGCCCCCGGTGGTCTCCTCCGCCGGGGTGCCCAGCACCACCAGGGTGCCGCACCCCTCGTCACGGAGGGCGAGGGCAGCACCGAGACTGATGGCGGCAATGAGGTTGTGCCCGCACCCGTGCCCGATCTCGGGCAGGGCGTCGTATTCAGCCAGGAAAGCGATGCGGGGACGCCCGCCACCTCCGGGCGGGTACTCGGCCCGGAACGAAGTGGGCAGGCCGGCCACGCCCCGTTCTACCGCAAATCCGGCCTCCTCCAGGACGCTGCAGAGGAACCGCTGGGCCTCGTACTCCTGATGGCCGACTTCGGGATGCTCCTTGAGAAAGCGAGCCACCTCGGTGAGGCGGGGCGCGAGGGCCCTCACCCTCTCCCCCACGCGCCAGCGCAGTTCGTCCCCGGCGCCGCCTCCCGTCCCGTCATCAGTTGTCTCCATGGCACCTGGACCCCCCGCGCCGCAGAACGCGCCCGGCCCGCGCTCCCGTGTGCTCGCCGCCGTCCACCGTAACGGTCCCGTTCACCACCACCAGATCGATTCCGTCCGGATACTGGTGGGGGTCGGTGAAGGTGGCCCGGTCCACCACCCTGTCGGGGTCGAACAGGACCAGGTCGGCGTGGAAGCCGGGCCTGAGCAGGCCACGGTCCCAGAGGCGCAGCCGCCAGGCGGGCAGGCCGGTCATCTTGCGGACGGCCATCTCGAGCCCCAGGACCTTCTCTTCACGCACGTAACGGCCCAGCACGCGTGCGAAGGTGCCGTAATTGCGGGGGTGGGGCTTACCCCGGCCCAGCCGGCCGTAGGGCGCCAGGGCGCTGCCATCCGACCCCACCATCACCCAGGGGTGCTGCATCACGGCGCGCACGTCCTCCTCGCTCATGCCGAAGCGCACCATCCCCACCGCCAACTCCTCCTCAATGAGCAGGTCGAAGGCGGCCTCGATGGGGTCCTGGCCCCGCTCCTGGGCGATCTCGGCCAGGTTCTTGCCCTCGTACTTCTTGTTGGCCTCGGACCGGACGGAAGAGATGAGCAGCTTGTCCCAGCCACTCCACGAATCCGGGCTGTCGACGCACTCCGCCGCCAGGCGACGCCTGGTATCCGGGTCGCGCAGCCTGGCCAGCAACTTCTCGGAGCCGCCGTCGTGGGCCCACTGGGGCACGATGCTGGACAGCCCCGTGGAGGAGGCGGTGTACGGGTACTGGTCGCAGGTGACATCCACCCCCCGGGCACGGGCCTCCTCGATCACGTGCAGGGACTCCTTCACCTTGCCCCAGTTCTTCTCGCCCCCCACCTTGTGGTGGGCGATCTGCACGGGCACGCCTGCCTCCTCGCCGATGCGGATGGCCTCCCCCACCGCCTCCAGCAGGCGGGCCCCCTCGTTGCGCATGTGGGTGAAGTAGACGCCTCCCGCCGGCGCCAGCTCGCGGGCCAGGGCGACGATTTCCTCGGTGGTGGCGTAGGACCCGGGCGGATAGATGAGACCGGTGGAAAGCCCGAAAGCCCCTTCCGCCAGGGCCTGGCGCAGCAGGAGGCGCATGCGCGCGGCCTCGTCGGCGGTGGGCGGGCGGTCATCGTACCCCATGGCCGATCCCCGGATGGTACCGTGTCCCGCCACCACCGCCAGGTTCACGGAGGGCCGCGCCTCCTCCACGCAGGCCAGGTACTCACCCATGGTGCGCCAACTGATCTCGACCTCGTCTTCGGCCTCCAGGTCTTTCTTGATCTCCTCCACGGCGGCGCCCTCCAGGGGGGCCAGGGACCAGCCGCACTGGCCGGCCACCTCCAGGGTCACCCCCTGGCGGACCTTGCTTTCCCCCAGCGGGTTGATCAGGTAGGAAGCGTCAGAATGGGAATGGATGTCGATGAACCCCGGGGTCAGCACCCGGCCCGCGGCGACCACCGTGCGGCGGGCCAGTTGCCCCGACAGCCGCCCCACCGCAGCGATGCGGTCCCCCATCACCCCCAGGTCTCCGTGGAAGTACGGCGCCCCGGTGCCATCCACGATGCGAGCGTCGACGATTAACAGGTCAAACACCCTTCACTCCTCCTCAAGTGCCTCGTCTTCCGAACCGTTTTCGTCCCCGGGTGCCGCTCTCCTGCTTAACCCCGGCAGGCGGAGCCTCCCCTTAGGGCCCACCACCACCGTGTACTCGCCCCGCGGCCCCTTGGCCGCCACGTCTAGGGCCACCGCCTGCGCGTACCCGCGGATCACCTCCTCGAACACCTTGGTCAGTTCCCGCGCCACCGCCACCAGGCGCCCCGGCTCCAGGGCCGCCAGGTCGGCAAGCGTCTCCACGATGCGGTGAGGGGACTCATAGAAAACGAAGGGACGCCCCTCCCTCAGGAGCGCCTCGAAAAACCGGCGTCTACGCCCCGGCCGCCGCGGGGGAAATCCCCAGAAGGAAACCCCATCCAGGCGAAAGCCGGAGAGGGCGGCGGCGGTCACCAGGGCGCTGGGCCCGGGCAGCACGGTCACCGGAATCCCCTCCCGCTCCGCGAGCAGCACCAGTTCACCGCCGGGATCGGAAATGCCGGGCAGCCCCGCATCCGACAGCACGGCCACGCTCTCGCCCCGCCGCAGACGTTCAATGAGCCGCGGGGCCACCTGGCGCCGGTTGTGGGAATGGTAACTCACCGTCGGTTTGGAGATCTCATAATGACCCAGCAGCTTCGCCGCCTGCCGGGTGTCCTCGGCGGCCACCAGGTCCACCTCGCGCAGCACCCGGAGCGCCCGCAAGGTGATGTCTTCCAGGTTCCCGATGGGACCCGCCACCAGGTAAAGCGTCCCTGCCACGGCTCTCACCCCGCCCAGTCTATCGAGCCTTCCCTCCACCGTCAAACTCTTTCCCGCCCCGATCGGCGTGCTGCCACTGAGCGACTTCATCCGCCGAGCCGTCGAGCGGTATGTCAGAGAGGTGCGTAGGGCCAGGTTGCGCCGGGAGTGCCAGCGCCTGGCGCAACAAGAGCATCTCTCAGCGCTGGCCGAGGTGGACATAGCCGACTACGCTGGGCGCATGGAGGCCGAAGGGGGTGAGCTTTGACCTGGAGCGGGTACCTCTACCCGGTGATATCTACCTGTGCAGCCTGGAAGGAACCGGCCACGTGCTCGGAGGCCCCCACTACGTAGTCGTGGTTTCCGATGAGCCTTTCAACCACCTGTCCACCGTCGTGGTGGTCCCGCTCTCCACCGGGGCCAAGCAGGCCTCATTCCGCCCTCAGTTCCGCTTCGGTGGAGAAACCACGCGCGCCCTCCCCGAGCAGATCAGGGCCCTGGACAGGCGGCGGCTCAAAGAGTACCGGGAGAACATAGCCGGAACATCGTTCTTCGGTACGCTACAACAGGCCCTCCGGCTCCTCCTGGCACTCGACGAAGATACCATGCCGTGAACGCCGGCCGTGGAAGAGCCGCTCTTCCCCCGGCGGTGGCCGGGGGTTGCTAACAGCCGGATAAATACGCAGGAATCTCTGCAGGTTCCTGGCAATAGTTGCAAGAGGCTAGGTGACAGCCGAGCGGCGAACATGTGTTGACACGGGGTCATCCCCCTGGTATAATGCATACGAACCGATGTGCGAAGGTGGGCCCGGCGCAGGGTTTGTCCGGGCGCAACCGGCAGGTGTGGTAGTGGTGAAGGTGACATTTGAGGCCAGAATCAAAGACAGGTCTTTGTATCCCCTGCTGGAGGCCTTTGCCGCCCTCTTTGGCCGCGTGGAGCGGACCCTCTTCCGTGACCATTACGTGCGGGGTGAGCCCCTGTCCGACTGCAAGCGCCGTTACCTTGGTGCGTTTGGCATCACCGCCCGCATGTTCAACGCCGTGGCCTCGGTGCTGGGGGGCAAGGTGAAGGCTGCCCACGAAGCCCAAAGGAGGCACGCGCGCAGGCTGAAAGCCGAGATCCGCTCGCTGGGGGAATCCCTGGCCTGCCTCAAGGAGCGGCTGGGGCAGGCAGAAGGCCCGGGGTCCAGGTGGCGGCTCAGGTTCCAGATCCACCAGAAGAAGCGCCGGCTGGCCCAACTGGAGTCCAGGCTGGCGCTGGTGGAGAGGGACCGGGGCCGTGTGGTGCCCCGCATGTGCTTTGGCTCAAGCAGGCTCTTTTACCGGCAGTTCCACCTGGAGGAGAACGGCTACCGGACGCACGGAGAATGGCTTAAGACTTG
>JACIYH010000033.1:0-17500 GCA_014360055.1 Bacillota bacterium
GCCGCCCAAGGGCGGGGGCTCGGCTGACCGGCGTAGTGGCAAAAGGGCGCGGTCCCGGAGCCGGAAATGAACAGCCGCAATGGTTTCTTGATGGCTATTGCTGGAAGTGTCGAAGATGCGTCTGGGCTCGACGCCCGGGGACGTTCAAGAGCCGGGAACCTAACGACCGTGTGGAGACCTCGTCGTGTGGACCACGGGGCGCGTGGAAGACTCAGTTCTCATAGCCTCTCAATGCGTCGCTTTACCGCTCTCACTAGGCGGTCCATGGCGTCTATCATGGCGTCCTGGATGGAAGACCAGTCGTCCGTGTCCTTTAGACCTCCCATTTCTATGACATGGCGGATCCGAGAGCGCCTCCGGTTATCCAGTCGCTCCCAGAGGAGTGGCTGGCCGAAAGACCTCTCGATCTCGTCTTTCTCAGCCTTAAGCTCGTCGAAGATTCGCTTGTTCTCCGAGTAGTCCCCGGTGTCAATATCCAGTTCGACCCCCGTCTTCCCCTCAAGCCAGACTAGGTAGTTGAAGGCAAGGCCGCTCTTCCCGGCACCGGTTCCGAGCCAGTTATCCGTCCTCGGAGAGACCCCCGCGTGCCACTTGACGTTCTTCTCTTTCGCGCGCTGGAGGAGTTCCTCCCAGAACTTCATCCGGAGGACGTGGCGCTCGGCGAGTTCCTTCTTCTCCTCCCCGAACGCCTTTGCCGAATCGCTAGGGCCTGATACGACGGAGAACAGCGGAGCCGGGTCGGAATTCCCTATTCGGTACGCAGAAAGCTGAACCAGGTAGAAGCGCGTATCAGGCGGGGTAGCCTCGTTGAGCCAGGATATGGCTTTCACGTGCTCCGGCCTGGGATTGGCGGATATCCAGACGGCGGCCTTGGCTTCGAGGTTGGCGAGGTAGGTCAGGACCTTTCCCAAATGGTCGTGGTCGGTCGGCTCCAGCTGGTTTTCGACGACCACCAGGTTGCCGGCTCCGTCCTCGGCCAGGACGTCCACCTTGAAGTCCCCGACCCATTTCTCCCTCTCGACCACGCTCAAGGATATTCCCAAGGCCTCGGAGAGCAGGTCCAGGTTGTCCTCAAGCCAGGCGGAGAAGTCCTGCTCCTCCCGCCTCTAAAGCTCCCGCAAGTCGACCTTGGTAAGCCTTCCGATGGGCATCATCCGACCCCCCTGGCGAACGCTTTCCGCGCCATCTTCGAAGGCCGGGGACGGTACCAGCCAGGGATTCTGTGCAGAAGCTTCCTGCACCTTCCTGTGAGAGCACCACGAGAACGCAAGGCCCGGCCTGGACACCCCGTAGGACGCGTCCTCGGCCACAGCCATCGCCTCTTTTCCCGACGGCCCCCCTTTTCGGGTGGGAGCAATTTGGGAGCAAACGTGCGCAAACCAGCCCCTGAAATGCACCCTCCATGCCACCCCACCCGGCGAAGAATCCAACAGCCGCAACGGTTTACAAACTGGAACAAACTGCAAACAGGCCAGTTTTCCAATTCGTAATGCGTAGGTTGTGGGTTCGATTCCCTCCACCGGCTCCACTTTTTCAAGAGTCCCAAGGGTTTCCGGGCTAGTGAATGCCGGTGCCGAGGTGGCCCGCAGGTCGGCCTGCAGCATAGCCTTGCTGCAGGCGGCTGCCTTTCCGCTGAACCGGGTCGGAGCCCTCCTGGCCTCCCCGCCCGCACGCGCGCAGGCGCCCGCCCCGTTCATGAACGGGAACCAAGTTCGTTCAGGAATACCTCAACCACCCGGGGGTCAAATTGCTTGCCCGCCTGGTCCTCCAGGTAGGCGCGCACTTTCTCAGGGGGCCAGGCCCGCCGGTAGGGGCGATCCGAACTCAGGGCATCCCACACATCCGCCACGGCAAAGATGCGCGCCGCCAGCGGGATCTGCTCGCCCTTCAGCCCGCGCGGGTAGCCCGTGCCATCCCACTTCTCGTGGTGGCAGTAGGGTATGTCCAGCGCCGGGCGCAGGTAGGCGATGGGGGAGAGCATTTCGTACGCGTACTGCGGGTGCCTGCGCATAATCTCCCACTCTTCCGGGGTAAGCGGGCCGGGCTTGAGCAGGATACCGTCGGGGACGCCCAGCTTCCCGATGTCGTGGAGCAAGGCCCCCCGTCGGATGTGCACCAGCTCTTCTTCCTTCACCCCCAGCGCACAGGCCAGGCGGAGCGTCATCTCCGTGACGCGCTGGGTGTGGCCTTCGGTCTCCCTGTCCCGCAGGTCGAGGGCACGCGACCAGCCTTCGATGGTGGCGTCGTAGGCCAGGATCAGCTCGACGTGAGAGCGCTGTACCTGGTCGAACAGGGCGACGTTGTCGATGGCGATGGCAGCCTGCCCGGCCAGGGCCTCCAGAAACTCCAGCCACTCCCCATCGGACTCGAAGGGCGCCCGGTGGAAGACTTCCAGCACGCCTTGGATGCGCCCTTTGGCCATAAGCGGCACCGCATAGTAGGCGACGAAGCCCTCGCTGGCCAGGAGGGGGGCCTGAGCAGATGCTCCCGCCGCCTCGGACAGGTTGGGGACGTGGATCGTACGGCGTTCGAGCGCAGCGCGGCCGGCATAGCCCTCGCCCAGCCGCACGCGCATCCTTTCGGGAGCCTTGGTGCAAAACCCGCGCCAGGCGGCATATTCCAGCGTCTGGGTGTGCAGGTTGAGGAGCAGGATGGCAGCGGCGTCCATGTCCAGCTGTGCGGTTATCTCGTCCAGGGCGACGCTGAAGGTGAGGCGCAGGTCGAGACTCCCCGTGATGGCCATGTCGATGTTGCGCAGGGCATGCACGAGCTTCAAGCGACGTCGCGTCTCGGAAAACAGCCGGGCGTTCACCAAAGCCTGGGCAGCCTGATCCGCCAGGCCTTGCAGCAACGCCAGCTCGTCGGCGGCGAAGCGGCGCACCTCACCCACGGTGGCGACGGCCAAAACGCCGACCAGGGATCCCTCACGTTGCATACTCACGCCCACGCAGGTGCGGAGGTCGTAATCGCGGCGCAGGGCCGAAACGGGCAGGTCCGGAATGGCCCTGAGATCGGGAATCACAACGACCGGGCCCATCTGCCGAACGTACTCATCGTGAAGCGTGCGGGGGAGAGGCTTCATGCGCTCGGTAAACCCCGGTGGCAGGCCCGAGCCGGCGGCCAGGTAGAGCACGTCGCGCTTGTCGTCGTGCAACATGACGGCAGCCACAGGGACATCGAGCGCAACGCAGGCCTCTTCGCAAACCACCTTCAGCACGCGGTCCAGGTCGAGCTGGGCGTTGAGGCGGGAAGCGGTGCGCAGCACTGCCTCAGCGCGGGCGGCCTGGCGGCGAATTTCCCCCTCCATTTTCTTGCGCTCAGTGACGTCGCGGACGATGCCTTGCAGCAGCCCGCTGTCCAGCATTTTGGCGCTGACCTCGACCGGCACGAGCAGGCCGTCTTTGCGCCTGAACCGCCGCTCGACGAGGACGGTTTTCCCGGCCCGCAGCTCATCAAAAGGGATGGCCATGCCGGCCAGGTCCTCCGGCGGGATTAAATCCTGAATGCCCAGTTGGAGTATCTCGTCGCGCGTATAACCGAGCATGGCACAGCCGCGAGGGTTAACGCCCACAAAGCGCCCCTGCGCATCGGCCAGGAAGATGCCGTCGGAAGCCTGCTCCACCAGGTCGCGATATCTCGCCTCGCTCTCGCGCAGCGAGGCCCGGGCCCGCAGGGCCTGAATGCCAAACGCCAGGGTGTCTGCCAGTTCGGACAGCAGCTCCACTTCGCCCGGCGCAAAGGCGTTCGCCTCCGCGGCATAAACGTTGAGCGCGCCGAACGTCTCTCCCCCGACGGTGAGCGGCAGGGCGATGGACGAGGCATAGCCGCGCCGGGTGGCCTCCTCGCGCCAGGGAGCGTAAGTGGGATCGGTCAGCATGTTTCTGCCAACCACCGGCCGGCCGGTGCGAATAGCTGTGCCGGTGGGCCCGCGTCCGCGTTCCGAATCGTGCCAGGTGATGTTGACCGTGTCGAGATAGCCTTCTTCAAATCCAGCGTACGCGACCGGGCGCACCGTTCTGGCAGCATCCTGCTCGGCGAACCCCACCCACGCCAGCCGGTAGCCGCCATCTTGTACCAGCAGACGGCAGACCTCCCCTAACAGCGTGGTTTCATCCGCCGCCCTCACCACTAGCTCGTTGCACTTGCTGAGTACCTCGAGGGCACGGTTAACCCTGCCAATTTCCTCCTCCATTCCCTTGCGCTCGGTGACGTCGTCGTAGACGGCCACGATTTCGCCGGAAGGGAGCTTGTAGACGTAGTTTTCCCGCCAACTCTCCAGGCGGGCGTCCCTGTACAGGGCAACCGGATGGCGCTCCGGCTTGCCTGTCTTCCAGACCCTCCGAAAGACCTCCAGAAGACCGAACTCGCCAACCCCGGGGAATACCTCGGTCACCCTGCGGCCCAGCAGATCCTCCTTCCTGATTCCCTCGATTCGCTCCGCTGCCCGGTTGAAATCCTTGAAAACAAAATCTTCACCGTCGCCGACAGCCTCGTACACTGCCACACCACTGCCCATGTTGTCGAACAGCTGGCGGTACCGCTCCTCGCTCTCCCGCTGCGCCTTCCCCAGCGAACTCTGGACTGCCGCCACCCTAAGCACGTGGGCCACGCTCTCCACGAAGGCCATTTCCGTGCCGGTCCACGCACGCGGTTGCGGTGCCGCCACGGCAAGCCCGCCCGTGCGCCCTTTATGCTCCAGGGAAGCGGCAATAGAGGCGCGAATGCCCAGGCACCTCATGGTCTCCCCGAGCGGGGCCAGCTCGGGGTGGGTCTCCCCCACCGCGTCCCAGTCGGGAACCGCCTGGATAGAGGGTATGGTCAGGCCAACAGCGCGCACGGCTTCACCGATCCGGATCGCTCCTTCCGGCAGGCCGCGTGAGACCCGGTGGGGCGCGAGCCAGATAGTCCCCATGTCCAAGCCGAGCACCGCGAGCAAGAGATCGAGAGCTGCCTCGAGCAGCGCCACAACGGGGGCGGGAGGCTCCACGGCGATGGCGGCCTCCTGCTTTGTGCCGCGGGCGGGCGAAGGGCGCCACCCCTCTCCGGCCCGCGCGATAGCAGCAAGCGCGCCGTGCAGGGCCTGGTTGGCCTTCACCACCTCGTCTACCTTCCTCTCCAGGGCGTCCCTGGCCGCAGCTGCCTCCTGCAGGGCCCGCTGCAAACTGGCAACTGCGTCCTCGCCACCCACGTTCTCGCCTCCCGCAATACGGTTCCGCCGGCCGGGATCGGAGGCAGCGGCTACGGAATTCCCGAGACACTTCCCAACCTCGATGCTCCGGCTCACCACACGGTCTGCGAAGTGTTTCTTGCCTGACTCCAGGTGTTCCTTCAGCAAGGACAGGTAGCAGAGTTTTTGCCCGTTAGCAGGCCCTGATAGCTTGCAAGACCGCCCCCCCCGGCGTTCCCCTTGAGGGAGCCGGGTTGGTCACATTTCCGCCACGGAGTGTTGATATAGCAGCTCGTGCCCCGTCTCGGTGCTTCCGGGGGAGCCTGGAACGTACGGCGCCCTCCTGGCGTCCCTTTGGAAGAGAGGTATGCCCGTGAAACGTCTGCTCGGGTTCCCGTGCGCCCTTTGTTTCCTTGTGGTGTACCTGGCCTGCCTTGCCCCCCGCCCGGCCATGGCAAATGGACTACCGGTGCGCATGGAGGCCGTGACGACGGGTATGGTGGTGGCGGCAGATGATGTACCGGTAGCCATTCTCAAAGAGGAACTCACAGTAGACCTGGGGCTGCCTCCGCGGGGTGGCATGTTGTGGGACGCAGAGGCCCGCGTGCGGGCCGTGTACCGACTGGAGAACCGCTCTCGTGAGAGGCAGGAGTTGGAGGTGGCCTTCCTGGGTTGGGGCCTGGGGTCGCGCCGAGCGGACTGGCAGGTTCGCCTGGCCGGGAAGACGCTTGCGGTCCGCGAGCATTCCTCGCCCAGCGCTGCGGGTTTGACGCCCCCATGGCCGGGCCTGGACCCATTCACGGGGGAGCGATACCAGCCCCGACATTCCACTGTTGGTACGCCACAGGCAGTGTTCTTCCCCCTGGTGCTGGAGGCGGGGGAGCGGGCAGATCTGGAAGTCCGGTACGTGGGCCGGTGCGGTTATGACACCGAACGGTACGTCAACCCGGTCTTCCACTTCAGCTACCTCCTCAGCCCGGCGCGGCACTGGGCGGATTTCGGGTATCTGGAAGTGCGGGTACGGGTTCCGCAAGGCGTACGAGTGGCGAGCAACCTCCCCCTCAGTTACTGGCAGGGTGATTACGTGGGGACGTTTGGCGATTTGCCCGGCGAGGAACTCACCGTCGCCTACATCTCCACGGATGGCATGTGGTTCGGCAGGTACACCAACCGCGTGACCGTATGGCCTGCCATGCTGGTAGCGTTGCTGACCGCGGCTGGCCTCCTGCGTTTCCTGGCGGGGAGACCCCCCGGCCGGCGGAAGATCGCCACTCAGCTTTGCGTCCTGGGGGCGACGGCCTGGTTCCTCCATGTCAACCTCGGCAAGCACCTCCTGGACTATCCCTTCAGCATGGTACAGCCCCTGCTCAGGGTAGTGGTGTGGCTGGCCGCCCTGGTGTACGGGGTCCGCCTGTGGCGCGGTCGTCCTGTGACAGGCACCCCTGCCGGCCCCGACCGCCGGATCTCCGCATAAGGTCGAGAAACCGAGGAAGGAGAAGATACCTTGGCGCATGCCCGCTTTACCGTTCGGGATTACCGTCCCGAGGACGCGGAGGCCTGGTTGCGCACGTGGGCCCACGTGGCCATCACGTCCCACGCCTGGTTCTTCCTCTATCAGGTGAGGCCCGCATATGCCCGGCCCACGGTGCTGCTGGTGGCGGAAGCAGACGGGCACCTGGTGGGTTTTCTCGACATCGAACTGGAGAACAGCCCCGGAGAGCTTTGCTACCGGGAAGACGAACCGGGCGGTTTCGCCTGGGAGTTCGGGGTCCTGCCCGAGTTCCGCCGGCGGGGCATCGGGCGGGCCCTGGTGGAAGAGGGAGCGCGTCGCGTCGCCCACGCCGGCAGGCGCCACGTGGAATACTGGAGCATGGATCAAGAAGCATGGGCCTTTTATCGCGCCATGGGGATGCACGAGCTCGAGCGGCACTACCAGTTCTTCTTCCGGCCCACCCCGGAGGTGAAGGAGGCGCTGGCGGCAGCCGGGGTGCGGGTGCAGTTCCTCTACGGGACGTGCAGCCCCGACAGGTGGGAAGACATCAGGGCCCGGTTCGCCCTGATCCGGGACCGGTACGTGGACGCCCACCTGTGCATCGGCTTCGATCACCGGTTCTGATAGCGTCGGCGTCGGGCTTAACCCGGATGGCGTAGAGCCGGCCCGTCTCCACGGGGAACGGGGCAGGGAGCCGAGGCCCGTGATGGCAGGGGGTCGCCGGGGGACGGCTGCTCCTGGGACGTGGCAGGCCCGGACCGTATCGTTCCGGAAGAAGAAGTCGCATCTGCCCGACGCATAGAGGCCATCAGCCCCCTGCCGTCGCCACGCCCCTGGGTGGGAAGCTGGTTTTCGGGAGAGTGAACCTTTTGGTGCCGTGTCTCGTCATGGCTTCCGGAAAGGTGAAGGTGAAAGGTGGTGGCCCCACATGGCGGCTGGGGGTTGGGGTGGCGGGGACGGACTCCGGGTGGTGACACAGGGGCTCACGCGGCGGTATGGGCGCGGAGTGATGGCTCTCGACGGCGTGAACCTGGAAATAGGGGAAGGGCTGTTCGGGCTGCTGGGCCCCAACGGGGCGGGGAAGACCACCCTGATGCGCATCCTGGCCACGCTGCTACCGCCCACGGCCGGGAGGGCCACTGTGGGTCCGTACGACGTGCGCCGGGACCAGCACGAGATCAGGCGGATCCTCGGGTACCTGCCCCAGGAGTTCGGCCTCTACCGCCGCCTGGCAGTGGGGGAGGTGCTGGAGTACGTGGCCGGCCTCAAGGGCATCGCGCCCGGGCGCAGGCGGGCCGAGGTAGACCGTGTGGTCGAGATAACCAACCTGGGCGACGTACGCAGGCGTCCGGTGGGAGCGCTATCGGGCGGGATGAAGCGGCGCCTGGGTATCGCCCAGGCCCTGCTCGGCAGCCCACGCCTGCTCATCGTGGACGAGCCCACGGCCGGCCTCGACCCCGAGGAGCGCATCCGCTTTCGTAACCTCTTGAGCGAGCTGGGCCGCGGACGGGTGGTCATCCTGTCCACCCATGTGGTGGCCGACGTGGAGTCCATCGCCCTGCGGGTAGGGGTCCTCAACCGGGGGCATCTGGTATTCTCTGGCGACCCGGAGGGCCTGCGCGGGTTGGCCCGGGGCCTGGTCTGGGAACTGTGGGTGCCCGACGAGCACATCGACCGCATCACCCGGCCGCCCCAGAGTGTGCACCCCATCAGCACGCGCATGATGCCGGGTGGCGCCGAGGTACGCGTGTTAAGCCCCGAAAGCCCCTGGGGAGAGGGGCGGCCGGTGGAACCCACCCTGGAGGACGGGTACGTGGCCCTGGTGTTGGGCTTCGCCGGCGACGCGGCAGCGGGCCAGCGTGGCATGGGTGGCACGCCATACCCGCAGGCGGCAGGCGGGCCGGCCCCGGGTGGTGCGGGTGGCGACGGGGGGTGGCGGTGATGGGGCGGACCTGGCTGGTCTTCCGCAATGAGGTGCGTCTCCACTTCCGCAGTGCGGCCACCTGGCTCATCTACCTAGCCTGGCAGGGGGCCCTGGCCTACTACCTGGGGAGTGCGACCACCTCGGCCAACGGGCTGCCCTGGACTTTTACCCGGAGCATGTGGCCCATCTTCAGCAGCCTGCTGGTGGTGCTCTTCGTGGCCGCTGCCGCGCGCGACAGGTCGGAGCGGAGCCAGGAGCTGATCAACGCACTGCCTCACCGCACGCACCACCTGGTGGTGGGGAGGTGGCTGGCGGGCTGGGCTGCCTTCGCCCCACTCGGGTTGGAGATCCTCCTCGTGCAGGCCGTACTCCTGGGGCGGGCGGGCCTGGGAACCTTGTGGTTCCGCGACGCTCCCTACCTGGCCGTGGAGTACCTCGGCCCCCTCCTGCTGGCGGCGGGATGGGGGACCGGGATATGGGTTCTCGTGCGCGGGAGCCGGCTGGCCTACCCGCTGGCGGCCGCAGTGTGGATTGCCCTGGTGGAGCCACCTCCCGTCGCGGCCGTCAGGCAGGCCGCGCCCAGGCTCCTGGGCTGGATCCCGGACACGCTGGACTGGCTCTCGGGTCCCCTCACCGTTGCCCGGCCCGTGTTCTCCGTCTCGGACCTCTGGGGGGCTGCGCCCGAGGGCACGCTGGTGTTGCTCCACCACCTGGCTTTCGCCGCCCTGGGGGTGGCCCTGGCGGTGGGGGCGGTGCTGCTCTGCGCTCGCGGGCGGGAGAACCGGGCGTACGCCAGGGCGGCCGCGCTGGTGCTCGTGCTCACGCTGCTTGGTACCTCGGGGACCGCGGGGCTGGTGCTGGCGGGGGCAGGGCAGAACCTGGCCGCGTATCGCGACCACGCCAACACCCAGGTGGGTGGCATCGCCCCTCAAGGCGGGACGCCGGCGGGCCCGCAGGGTCTCAGCCTCGACAGATACCGCCTGGCGGGGACCCTGCACGGGGACGGTCTGCTCGAGGTGCAGGCCACCTGCTGGGTACGCAATGGCGGTAGGGAGGCGGTGAGTGCCGTCCCCCTGGCCCTCGATCAGCACCTTACCGTCGACGCTGCCCGTGCGGGGGCGGGCTGGGCGCTGCGCCGGGAGGGGGATGCCCTGGACATCCTGCTTGACCTGCCCCTGGCCCCAGGAGAGGAGAGGGCGGTGACCGTAGCCTACGGGGGGCGCATCGAGGAGTGGTGGCCCCACCTGAACTGGGGATTCGACCGGCTGGCGGTGGTGACGCCCCGGGAGGTGTGGCTCCCCGCCGTGTTTGCCTGGTATCCCCGCGTACGCGGCGCAGATCAGCCTTTCCAGCGCATCGTCATGGGGAGCCCCGATTACGGGCAGGCCTACCTCATGTACTGCGGGTACGGCCAGCCGGGTGCCTGGTTCGACGTGGAGATGGCGGTACCCCCCGGCCTGCGCCTCGGTATGAGCCTGCCCCAGGTGAGTCAGGAGCGGGACGGGAGCGGGGAACGGGTGGAAGGGCACGGCTGGTCCCCGGCCGGCCTGAGCGTGCTGGGAGGCCCCTGGCTGGACCGGGTGACGGCGCCGGGCTTGCACGTGTTCTGCGCGCTGCCCGACCGGCCCCTGGCCGAGAGGTTCCTGCCGGTGCTGGGGGCGGCAGTGGAGTCCTTCCGCAAGTGGGTGCCGGCGGGCTTTCCCGACCCCCTCACCGTCTTGGTCCTCCCCCGTTACCGGGGCCTCCACCCCGGCGGTGTGATCCTGATGGACGAGGCCTCCCTGGCCGGTGCCGCCCGGACGCTGGTACGGGGGGGGACCGGCGCTTATGCCTCCGATGCCCCCGCCACCACCGCCCTCCGTCACGTGGTGCCGGCCTGGTGGCCTCCGCTCCCCCTTTTCTGGGGGCCCGAGTCCCGCCTGGCGGGTCAGGTGAGGGCCGCTGCGACTACGTTTGTAGCGCGTCACTTCCTGGAGGAGGCCTCCGCCCGCGGTTGGGCAAGCGGAGCCGTTCTGGATGACCCGGACTTCTTCGTGGGGTTAATGAGAAACTTCCTTCAGGTGGGTGTCGAGCTGGGGCCGGGGCAGGTAGGGGCCTCGGCGGCCCCGGCCGTCGCGGAATGGAACCGGCAGGTCTGGGGCATGGTGGAACGGCTGGGTGAGGTCGAAGCGGCACGTGGTGAAGCGGCTGTCAAAGCCATCCTGACCCGCATGCGGGAGCTGGTGCTGGCCGAGCGGGTGGGGCGCGGTCCCCTGGATGCGGCGACGGTGGAGGCCCTGCTGCGGTAGGGTGCGCGTTGGCCACGGGCGCCAACGGCGCACTCGCGGAGTCTGTGCGGTGGCACGGGGGCCGGGTCGACCGGGGAGGCCGGGCGCGGACCTGGGGAGAGGACCCCGGGGGATGGGGGAGGCTGCCGTGACGAAGCGGGACATCTGGCTGGATCTGCGGATCATGTATACGTGGGAACTCATGCTCGCCGCGGTGGCCGTCTGGGTGGGCATGGCGGCGCTGTGGGGGGCCAACGCCGCCGGGGCTCCTCCCGACATCCGCCTGAGGTTGGCGGGGGCCTTCCTGGAACTGGGCTGCCCCCTGTGGATGGCCGCCTGCCTGGGTCCGGTGGCCACGGCGGAACCGGAGGAACACGCCTCCGAGCTGGTGAACTCCTACCCGGGAGCCGGCTGGCGGCTTCTGGCCAGGAGGTGCCTGCTGGCGGCAGGGGTCGGCTTAGCGGGCGTTGCTGCCGCCGCCCTCGCCCTGCGCTCCACCCTGGGACTGCCCCTGGAGCGCGGGCTGGTCACCGGTGCCCTCCCTCCCGCCTTACTGCTGGGTACGGTGGCCCTGTTGGGCGGGGTCCTGGGGAGGAGCTACGCGGTGGCGGCTGCGGCGGCGCTGGCCTACTGGGGGGCGGAGTGGTTCCTGCGCGGGCGCTTAACGGGGCGCATGTTTTTGTTCATGCGTACGTTCCCCTGCTCCGCCATCGCCTGCAATTACGACCTCACCCAGAACCGGCTCCTGCTACCGGCGCTGGCCGCCCTCCTCCTGGTGGTCACTCTGACCCTGAGCGAGAGAAGGGAGCGCTACGTTTGACAGGGGATGCCCCGGCGGCCGACCACGCTCGAGCAGCCCTCCATGCCCCAGCGGCCGAGCACGCTTCGGTGGGCGCCCACGCTCCGGCGACTGGGCACGCTGGGGCGGTCGGGCACGCCGGTGCGGGGGGGCGGTCTCCCGAGCCAGGCGTGGACGTGGTGGTGCGCGCACGCCGGGGCGACCGGGAGGCGGCGGGCGACCTGGTGTCGGCCTTCTACGGACGCATCTTCGCCTTCATCTACCGCTCCACGGGGTCGGCCGGGCTGGCGCAGGACCTCACCCAGGAGACCTTCCTGCGCATGTGGCAGGGGCTGCCCACCCTGGCCGAGCCGGGGCGATTCCGACCCTGGCTCTACCGCATCGCCTGCAACGTGGTGAAGGATCACCACCGGGCCTGGGAGACTCGCCACGTATTTCCCGCGGAAATGCGGGGGACGGACGAACCGGCCGCCCGCGAGGGGAAGGAGCAGGCGGCTCGGGGCGCAGGCGGGGGCCCGGCGACGGCAGACCGGGCAATAGAGGTGGCGGAGGCGGTGTCGCGCCTGCCGCCCGAGCAGCGAGTGGTGCTGGTCCTCAGGTTCTACGAGGGACTGTCCCTGGGAGAGGTGGCCCGCGCCCTGGGCATCCCGGTGGGTACGGTCAAGTCCCGCCTGCATTACGCCATCAGGTCCTTGCGGGGCCTGCTGGGGGAAGGTGAGGGGGCATGAAGCGGGAACGTGCATCCCCCGACGCCGTCTGGAGGGAGATTTCCCGTCTGGCCGGACGGAGCGGGGGGATGGCGAGGGAAGAGTGGCTGCGCCTGGCGGCGCGGCTGGCCTCCTGGGACGCGCCCGCACCTGACGAAGCAGCCGTGCGCGATTTCGTGGCCGCCCTCAAGGAGCACCCCGTGGGAAGCACTGCCGAGGTGGGGTTCCGTAAGCGCCTCGAGGCGGCCCGGGCCGCCCGCCCGGGGGGCCTGGTGGGCCTCCTGTACTGGTTGCTCCCCCAGGTGAGGCTGGTGGGCTGGGCTTTCTGGGCGGTGAGCGCCGTGGTGGTGGCCCTGGGGGCGCTGGTCACCTACGCCTGGGCGGAGGCGGGGGTGCTGCCGGTGGTGTTCCTGGCACCGCTGCTGGCGGCCCTGAGCGTGTGCTACAGCTTCCGCTTCGAGAGCCCCGAGTGCCGCGAGGTGGAACTTTCCTGCACGATCACGCCTGGCCTGCTGGTGTGGGGGCGGCTGGCCATAGTGGTGGGGTACGACGTCCTCCTCTCGGTGGGGGCCAGCGTGGCGCTGCTGGGGTGGTCAGATCCCCGGCTGGTGTGGCAGGTGGTGCTGAGCTGGATGGCTCCCCTGCTGTTCCTCTCCTGTCTGGCGCTGGGGATTTCCCTGCGCTGGGGATACTGGTACAGCACCAGCGCGGTGGTGCTGCTGTGGGGGTTGCAGGTACTCTTGCGCCGGCAGCGGGGGTGGGTTTCGCTGCTGGTGCTGCCGGGCGAACCCGGCTGGACGGCCGTACAGGTGGCGCTGTGGGCCATGGCTCTCCTGGCTGCCCTGTGGTCGGCCGGTATGGTGCGCTGGGTGGGGAGGCCGCAAAGTGGCTGACACGGGTCCGCAGGGAGGGCAGGCGGTGCTGAGCCTGCGGGGCGTGGGCTACGCCACGGGCGGGCGGTGGCTGCTGCGCGATGTGAATCTCGACCTGACCGCCGGCTCCTGGGCGGTGGTGGGGCCCAACGGGGCGGGGAAGACCACCCTGCTCAGGGTGCTGGCCGGTGTGTACGCGCCTCCGGCGGGCGAGATGTACTTCCGGGGGAAGCGCCTGTCCACCCCCCTGGAATGGCGCCGCTACCGCGATGAGCTGGGCTATGCCCCACAGATTCCCGCCGTGTGCCCCGAGCTTTCTGCGCGGCACTTCCTTGCCTACGTCGCCTCCCTGAAGGAGATCCCGCCCGCGCTGGTGGGGCCCCGGGTGGAGGAAGTGCTGTGCCTGGTGGGTTTGGATCCGCGCGATGGCCGCCCCTGCGGCGCCCTCTCTCACGGCCAGCGCAGGCGGGTGACCCTGGCCCAGGCTCTGCTCAATGATCCCTCCCTGCTCATTCTGGACGAGCCCACCGCCGGTCTCGACTGGGAGAGCAGGTGGGTCCTCACACAGGTCATCCTGCAGTTCGGGAGGGCGCGGCTGGTGGTGTTCTCGACCCAGGACCTGGCCGATCTCGAGGCCCTGGCCACCCATGTGGTGGTGATCGATAGGGGCAGAATCATGCTGGCCGGGGATCGCGAGGCTCTTTTGGCCGGCACTGCCTCGCCCGATGAGGCGTACCGGCGCCTTCTCGGGCGCGGTCAACGGCCGGCCGGGTGAGCAAGGCTGTTGTGGATTTGGCGGTTATTCCCGAAAACACAGCACGGTGTCAGCGGGACAGGTAAGGCAGGGGGTCGACCGGTTCCCCGTCGAGCCGTAGCTCGAAGTGCAGGTGGGGGCCAGTGACGCGCCCCGTCTCGCCCACCCTGCCCACTGCTTCCCCCTTCTCCACCTGCTGCCCCGGACGCACCAGGGCCCGGGACAGGTGGGCATAGAAAGTGGTTACTCCTCCCCCGTGGTCGATTTCCACGGTGTATCCGTAGCCGCCCACCCACGCCACCCGTTTGACTATGCCCGCGGCTGCCGCTCCCACCGGCGTGCCCACCTGGGCGGCGATGTCGATGCCGGAGTGCATCCTCCCCCAGCGGGGTCCGAAACGGGAGGTGATGGGCCCGGCCAGGGGCCAGGCCAGGACGGGGCGGCTGCGCGACGCTATGGCCACCACGTCCCGGGGAGGGGGCAGCTCGCGAGCCGGCGTCGACCGGCTGCCGGGTATGCTGGTCGGGCGGGACGGGACCTGCCAGGTGAGTTCTCGGACGGCGGCAACCTCCTGTTCCATCGTGGCGACCGAGGGCCAGGGCAGGGGTGGGGGAGGAGCGGGCCTCCCCGCCAGCGGTGTCTGCAGCAGGCAGAGCGCGATTGCCAGTCCTGCGAGCAGTATCTTGCTGGCGGACGGGCCCCGTAAACGCGGCCGGTACCGTGAGGTCCTCCCGGCCGCCCCCGGGACAGCAAAATGCCGGCGTAAGTGTGACATCACCGGCTTATCATTTGCGGATCGGCTCCCGCTGATGCCTCTTCCCCCGGTAATACGATATGTTGCGCCTCCCGCGCCGCCCATTCCTTACCGGGCCGGACGGGAGCGGCGGGGGGTTTTGGGGGCGGGATGGCAGACGGCGGCAGTGCAATCGGCCGTGGGCTGGTGGGATGCGCGGAGATGGCCGCCGCGCGGGTCGTTGAATGCATAAGGTGGTAAGGGAGGAAAACTAAATCGCGTGTAGAAGATTATGGCGCCAAATCCCCGGGGCACAGGGGGTGATAGCACTGGATAACCCGCGACAGCCCTCCGCCGGTCGCAGGTGGAGGGTCCGGGCGGTAGCTCTGGGTATCGCTCTTGTGGTTGCAGCCGTCTGGATGGTGCCGGGATACATAGCAGGGGCCTACGCCGTAACGGTGGACGGGCATCCGGTAGGCTTCGTCCGCTCCCGCGAAGTGGTGGATCAGGTGCTGGCGTCGCTGGCAGATCAGGCGGCTGCCAGCGCGGGGGTGAAGGTTTCCGTGACCTCCTCGGTCCAGGTGAAAAGGGTAAGGAGGCCGGGGGGACCTTTACTCGAAGAGGAACAGTTGAAGGGGGCCCTGCAGGGCCGGTTGAGCTTTGCGGCCGAGGCCTGGTCGGTGAGGGTCAATGGGGTCAGCGTGGTGGCCCTGCCCACGGAGGCAGACGCCCGCCGGGTCATCGAGGAGATCAAGGCGGAGTACTGCCGCCCGGGCAAGGGGGCCGTTCTGGTTGATGTCCGCTTCCTGCAGGGGGTGGAGGTAGTCCCCGAAACCGTTGATATCGCGTGTCTGCGAACCCCTGAGGAGGCCAAACGCATCCTCATGCGGGGTACCGATAAGCTCGTTACTTACACGGTCAAGCGCGGGGACTCTCTCTGGCGCATCGCCCAGCAGCATGGGCTCACCGTGGAAGACCTCCGCCGGGCCAACCCCGCCATGGCGCACACCGATATCCTGCAGGTGGGCCAGGAGTTGTCCGTGGTGAAGGCCGAGCCTTACGTCACCGTGGCCACCGTGGAGAGGCTGGTGCAGGAAGTAGCCATTCCCTGTCCAGTGCAGGTGAAATTCTCCCAGGACCGCTGGCCCTGGGAAGAAGTGGTGGAGCAGGCGGGCAAGAACGGCCGCAAGCGCATTACCTACGAAATCGTCCGCCAGGCGGGTGCCCTGGTAGAGCGCCGCGTGGTGGAAGAGGTGGTCCTGGAGGAGCCCGTCACGCGGGTTATCGTGCGCGGCAGCCGCCAGGTCCCGGCGCTGGGTACGGGCAAGCTGTACTGGCCGGTTGAGGGCGGTGGCCATGTCACTTCCGGCTTCGGATGGCGGCGCCGTGACTGGCATCCGGCCATTGACATCGCGGCCCCGCCGGGTACTCCCGTGCGGGCGGCCGACACCGGCATGGTAACCTTTGCCGGCTGGGAGGGCGGTTACGGCAGGCTGATCATCGTGGAACACGGTAACGGCATGAGTACCCGCTACGCCCACCTCTCGCGCATCGATGTGCGCCCCGGCGATCAGGTGGAGAGGGGCCAGGTGATAGGCGCGGTGGGTTCCACCGGACGGGCCACGGGTCCCCACCTCCACTTTGAGGTGCGGGTGGGGGGCGAGGCTCGCAACCCGCTCCAGTACTACCCGAGTTCTGCTGCCAGGTAGAGTCTGCAGTGTTACTTGCGGTCCTGCAGGGGTCATGGTGGGACCGGGACCCGCCACCGGAGCCGGTGAGGGTGGCGGACTGTCCGGCGGTCCACGTGGAAAGCGTGGTACGGGCTCTCCGAAGGGAGAGCCCGTTACCGTCTCACCGCATATTATGGCAACGGTGAGGCGCCTCCCACACTCAACGGGAGGGATAGGCGATGGCTGTCACGCGGTCGGCGGGGGCGTGGGACGATGTCCTCATCCGGCCCCTCAAGGGCAGGGTGGCCAAACCCCGGAAGGTTGGCCTGACCATGGTATTGGACAAGGGCCTGGGCTTTGCGGAAACGCGAGACCTCCTGGAGATGGCGGCACCCTACCTCGACATCTACAAGCTCACCTTCGGCACCCCGGCCTTCTACCCGGGCCAGCGGCTACGCGAGAAGATAGCACTCATCCGTTCGTACGGCGTGGATGTCTGCCCCGGCGGTACCCTGCTTGAGATAGCCCTCCTCCAGGGAGTGGCGGAACCCTTTCTGGAGCGCACCGCTGAACTGGGCTTCTCGTGCGTGGAGGTTTCCGACGGCACCATCTCCATGGCCCCGGCCCTGCGCACCTGGTGTATCCGGAAGGCACAGGCGCTGGGGTTCAAGGTGATCACCGAGGTGGGCAAGAAGGATCCGGCCCAGCGCATGTCTCCGGAGTCCATGAAGGAGGTCGCCCGGCGCGACCTGGCCGGGGGTGCCTGGAAGGTCATCGTGGAGGCCCGCGAGTCGGGCAAGGGAGTGGGCATCTACGACGTCTCGGGTTCGGTAAAGACCGGAGAGCTGGAATCGCTGGTGGAGGGGATGAACGAGGAGGACCTCATATGGGAGGCCCCACTCAAGGACCAGCAGGTAGCCCTCATCCGCCGCTTCGGCCCCAACGTCAACCTGGGCAACGTCCCGCCCCAGGACGTGATCGCACTGGAGGCACTAAGGGCGGGGATGAGGGCAGATACGCTGCGCGACCTGGTGCTGGCCAACGGGGGGAAGCTCATAGCGGTCGGAGATGCGCCATAGCCTGAATGGGGGTGGGCGCGGTCGCCGAAGCCCTCA
>JACIYH010000033.1:22500-26459 GCA_014360055.1 Bacillota bacterium
TGGAGTGGGCTGCAGACCGCTCGGGGAGTGAGAAATCCTGCATCTAGCCGAACTGGTCTGGAAAGGCCGGCCGCAGGAGGTAAGAGCCCTGTAGGCGAAAGGTGGGGGACTCCCTGGGCCTGGCACCCGAGTAACGCAGGGCACGTGGAATCCCGCGTGAATCTGGGCGGACCACCGCCTAAGGCTAAAGACTCCCTGGCGACCGATAGTGAACGAGTACCGTGAGGGAAAGGTGAAAAGCACCCCGGGAGGGGAGTGAAACAGGACCTGAAACCGTGTGCCTACAAGCAGTCGGAGGGCTATGGGTGGGGGGTGACCCTTGCTCATGCCTGACGGCGTGCCTATTGAAGAATGAACCGGCGAGTTGCGGGCTGCAGCGAGGTTAAGGGGTGTGAGCCCTGGAGCCGTAGCGAAAGCGAGTCTGAAGAGGGCGTTAAGTTGTGGTCCGCAGACCCGAAGCCGAGTGAGCTACCCATGGCCAGGGTGAAGCGCGGCTGACCCCGCGTGGAGGTCCGAACCCGTTGGCGTTGAAAAGTCATGGGATGAGCTGTGGGTAGGGGTGAAATGCCAATCGAACTCGGCGATAGCTGGTTCTCCCCGAAATAGCTTTAGGGCTAGCCTCGGGGGCTGGTAGGCGGAGGTAGAGCACTGATTGGGCTAGGGGCCCTACCAGGTTACCGAACCCATTCAAACTCCGAATTCCGTCGTACTTTACCCCGGGAGTCAGTCTGTGGGGGATAAGCTTCGCAGACGAGAGGGGAACAACCCGGACCGCCGGCTAAGGTCCCAAAGGCAGGCTAAGTGGTAAAGGAAGTGGGGTTTCCCAGACAGCCAGGATGTTGGCTTAGAAGCAGCCATCATTTAAAGAGTGCGTAACAGCTCACTGGCCGAGTGGCCCTGCGCCGAAAATACACGGGGCTTAAGTCTGCCACCGAAGCCGCGGACTGACGGGAGTCAGTGGTAGGGGAGCGTTCTGTCTGCTGAGAAGGCTGATCGTGAGGACGGCTGGAGCGGGCAGAAGTGAGAATGCCGGTATGAGTAGCGAAAAGGCTGGTGGGAATCCGGCCCGCCGGAAGCCCGAGGGTTCCTGAGGAAGGCTCGTCCGCTCAGGGTTAGTCGGGGCCTAAGCTGAGGCCGAAAGGCGTAGGTGATGGGGAGCCGGTTGATATTCCGGCACCACCTTTTGACCGTTATGAGCGATGGGGTGACGCAGTGGGGTAGGCCAACCGTGCGATTGGTGGAGTGCGGCCAAGCCCGTAGGGGTGCTCTTCCAGGCAAATCCGGGAGGGTGTTAACCTGAGGGGTGAAGGGGAGGGAAATTGAGTACCGAAGTGGCTGATCCCGTACTGCTGAAAAAAGCCTCTAGCCAGGTCATGGGTGCCCGTACCCTAAACCGACACAGGTAGGCGGGGAGAGGATCCCAAGGCGCGCGGGGCAACCCTCGCTAAGGAACTCGGCAAAATGACCCCGTAACTTCGGGAGAAGGGGTGCCGACTGGGTGAAGCGCCATGCGCGTGGAGCCTGGGAGGTTGCAGAGAAACGGCCCAAGCGACTGTTTAACAAAAACACAGGTCTCTGCTAAGGCGCAAGCCGAAGTATAGGGGCTGACGCCTGCCCAGTGCTGGAAGGTTAAGGGGAGGGGTTAGCGTAAGCGAAGCTCCGAACCGAAGCCCCAGTGAACGGCGGCCGTAACTATAACGGTCCTAAGGTAGCGAAATTCCTTGTCGGGTAAGTTCCGACCCGCACGAATGGCGTAACGACTTGGGCGCTGTCTCGGCGAGGGGCCCGGTGAAATTGAGTGACCTGTGAAGACGCAGGTTACCTGCGGCTGGACAGAAAGACCCCGTGGAGCTTTACTGCAATCTGACATTGGACTTTGGTGTCTGATGTAGAGGATAGGTGGGAGGCGGAGAGACCTGCTCGTCAGGGCGGGTGGAGCCGGCGGTGGAATACCACCCTTTGGGCATTGAAGTTCTAACCTGGGGCCGTGAACCGGTCTGGGGACAGTGTCAGGTGGGCAGTTTGACTGGGGCGGTCGCCTCCCAAAGGGTAACGGAGGCGTCCAAAGGTTCCCTCAGCGCGGTTGGAAATCGCGCGGTGAGTGCAAAGGCACAAGGGAGCTTGACTGTGAGACCGACTGGTCGAGCAGGTGGGAAACCAGGGCTTAGTGATCCGGCGGTACCGAGTGGAAGGGCCGTCGCTCAACGGATAAAAGCTACCCCGGGGATAACAGGCTGGTCTCCCCCAAGAGTCCACATCGACGGGGAGGCTCGGCACCTCGATGTCGGCTCATCGCATCCTGGGGCTGGAGCAGGTCCCAAGGGTTGGGCTGTTCGCCCATTAAAGCGGTACGTGAGCTGGGTTCAGAACGTCGTGAGACAGTTCGGTCCCTATCCGCCGCAGGCGCGTGGAAACTTGCGAGGAGCTGTCCCTAGTACGAGAGGACCGGGATGGACGGACCTCTGGCGTACCAGTTGTTCCGCCAGGAGCAGCGCTGGGTACCCATGTCCGGAGCGGATAAGCGCTGAAAGCATCTAAGCGCGAAGCCCACCTCAAGATCAGGTTTCCCACTATTCGGAGGTCAGAAGTCGGAAGTCGGAATTGAAAAGTTCTGACCTCTGACATCCGACGACTGACTTCCGAATAGGTAAGACCCCTGGCAGACTACCAGGTTGATAGGCCGGGCGTGTAAGCGCAGCAATGCGTTGAGCGGACCGGTACTAATCGGTCGAGGGCTTGACCAAATGGTGGTTGGTGGTTGGTGGTTGGTCGTTGGGGGAATCCGGTGACCAGCCAATCGCTGTGAAGTTTTGAAGGAACAATTTAGTGGTTGGTGGTTAGTGGTTGGTCGTGAGTGGACAAGGGAATTTACCCCAACCACCAACGACTCACCACTTACGACCAAATTGCTCCAACCACCAACAACCTACCACTAACGACTAAAATTTCCGGTGACTATACCGGAGGGGAAACACCCGTTCCCATTCCGAACACGGCAGTTAAGCCCTCCAGGGCCGATGGTACTTGGGGTTTAGCCCCCGGGAGAGCAGGTCGTTGCCGGAAAGCTTTTGCAAGAGCCCCGCAGTGAAAAGCCGCGGGGCTCGTCTTTTCGTGACGGGGGCTAGTTTTGGGAGGCTTTTTATAAAAGCCTGACCCCAGAACCGGCGAGGCTGATGGGTTTTTGAGGTTTCTCTGGTTTGAAAGAAAAAAGACTTGATTTTTTATTGCCGGTAAAGTAAACAATTATTATGATAGAAATAAAAATGAATAGTGCAGGGCACTGGGGGATAAGGATGAAAATAACGATTATCGGAGTGGGAAAAGTAGGTTTGGAAATTACCCGGCGCCTGCTTGACGAAGGACACGATCTCGTTCTGATTGACCGGGACGAAAAGAAAATTACCCGAATCCAGGAAGAAATGGACGTCCTGGCTTTCCGGGGCAACGGCGCCAGCGCTCTGACCCTAAAAAATTCCGGGGTTGGGGATAGCGATCTGGTGGTGGCGGTAACGAACAGCGATGAAATCAACATGATCGCCTGCCTGATCGCCAGACGCCTGGGTGTTCCCCGGACCATTGCCCGTGTTCGCGATCCGGATTATGCCGGGGATTTTCAGATTTCCAAGGAGGAACTGGGGATTGATCTGGTGATTAACCCCGAGTTTGCGGCTGCGCTGGAAATTTCCCGTTTGCTCAGCGTATCTTTGCCTGTTTATACAGAACCTTTTGCCAACGGCAAAGTTCAGATGACGGAGATTACTGTTGAAGAAAACCATCACGAATTTGCCAATAAACGCCTTCAGGAACTGAATATGCCAAAGGCGTGTCTGGTTGTGGGGATTTCCCGCCAGGGGAAAATGATTGTTCCGGGCGGCAGCGATAAAATTCAGACCGGAGATACACTGTATATCCTGGCTCATTTTGATAGCGTCAATAAAATATGTGCGAAAATGAAAAAG
>JACIYH010000034.1:0-25496 GCA_014360055.1 Bacillota bacterium
CCGTGCCTGAAACTGGGGCAGAGTTTGCTCTGGCCGCAGGTGGTTTGACACCCCAGCAACACCAGCGGGACCTCTTGGTTGTTTACCAGCCAGCCGCTTGGTAAAATGGAGGTGCAGGTGGTGGACGGAATGGCGGTGGTCCTCGTCCCCGAGGCCTTGCGCGAAAAACTGGGCGCAGAAGCGGCAAAGGAACCTGTCGATCTCATCAACGTCTCTACCCGGGCCACGAAAGACAGCGTGACCGAGTTGATGGTAGAGCGGTTTGAGCGACGAGTTGCCGAAACTGAAGCTCGCCTTGAGAAGCGCCTGGCTGACCTGGAATCTCGGCTCACCTGGAAGATATTCGGGTTCTGGGCAGGGCAGATCCTGGTGATGGTGGCGCTGCTTGAGTTCTTTCTCAGATAGGCCCGAAAGCACACAGATGCGGCGCTGGGGCGGGCTGAAGAAAGGCCCGCCCCAACTACGTCAGTATGGTCCCGGACGCCTGGAGCCTCCGTAGCCGGCGCACCGGGCTATGAAGCAATGACGAGGGAGGTATAACAGTGAATCGACAGACCCTGGAGGCCATGGGCCCGACAGAGCTGGAAACCCTACTGGCCCTGACCCGCGAGGTCCTGGCCGAAAAACGCCGGGCCGCGCAGCAGGGGGACTACGAGTTCTCGTTCAAGGCAACGAACGACCCCCGCAAGGGCGTGCCGTATGTCGCGCGCCTCCGCGTAGTCGAGGGCAGGCTGTCCCGGGAATTCGTAGAACTGCGCAAGACGTGGGGCAAAAAGGAAATCACTGTTTCGGGCACCTACCGGGCCCGCCCGGGCGAGATCATTGAGATCCGCACCGGGGGCTCGTGGAAGAACGATTACCGGAGCTGGTACATCGTTACTCCCGACGGAGACCTCGAGGAGGTCGCCAGCATCGACGATTCCGCGCGCAAGGCGCGTGTGGAGGCATACCTGCGGGGTGAGATCCCCGCGCAGAGGCTGACGCGCCGCATGGCCGTGGAGGCTTCCGCGCAATGACCGCCGCCAGCTTCCCCGACCTGGACACGGCCCTGGCTGCGCTGCGGCTGGGGCCGTTCAGGTTCCGGTGCCGGGTGTGCGGGCACGTGCATGTCTCCGGATCGCAGAGAGCAGAGGCGTGCGCAGAAGCAATCGGCGACCGGATGAGGTTGAGGCCGGTAGGCGACTTCATGGTTTCGTGGCTGCACGACAGGTTGCAGGAAGTCCGCCGGCTCTACGCTCCCTGGCTCGGGGCACCCTGGCCTCAACTGCCCATTTATCACATGTGGGCGGACCCCGAGCTGGAACTGTTCGCCGCCTCGCTTGCCGTGGACGCGCCCGCAGAAGAGATCGACCGGGAGCTGCGGACCCGGACGAAGCCCGGCCGGGAGCTGTGGCTCGCCTGGGCCCAGGCGGAGGCCACCCGCCGGGCGAAGGAGTTCCGGGAGGCCGTGGCGGAGGCGTCGGAGATCCTGGCCCGCCCGGGGGAACTCTTCGAGTTCGAACTGGGACGCGGGTTGGGCAGGCGGGTGGAGTACCTGCGGCCTCTGCCGGCCAACTGGATGCCGGTCCCCCGGCACGTTTGGTTCCAGGAGGCCAGTGGCGAAGTGTGGGCGTACAACGTTGCCGTGGCCGCTGGCCTGCCGGTGCCGACTCGGCGCCGGGCCGCGTGGCCCTCACTTTGGGATTTCCGGTACTCCGGGAACAGGTTGTTCCTGGAGGTGTCGCTGCCGGGCAGCTCCCGGGAGGTCTTCTCGGTGCGATTCGAGCGGTGTGGCATGCGGGTCACGGTGGCTCGTGGGGCTGCCGGGTCGGCCTGGAAACGGCCGAAATCCGGGTGGTCCACCAAGATCGAGGGGAAGGAGGGAGAGACGTTTGCGCCGCGTTTCGATACAGGCGAGCGAACCAGTTCTGGCATCCGCTGAGGAGATAGCAGAGTACCTGCACCGGTGCGTAAACGGTGGCTGCCAGACGTTGGGTGAGCTGAAGCGAGCCGTCCGCAGAGCCCGCGATGCCCTTTGCCGGGTCGCCGGGAAGGGGGGAAGGGGCATAGCAAGGCGCGGCTCTGGAGTGTTCCCAACCGCCGGTATGTGGGTCGGTGCGGGGGGAAGCCAGAGTTTCCCCAAAAGCTCGAGCCCGACCCGCCCAAAAGCAAAGAAGGGAGAGCATCATGAAGTATACGCGTAAAGCCCTGCTGGGAGTGGTGGCTGTGGACAGCGGCCACCTGATGATAGCCGACCCCCAATACCTCTTTGGGGGTCGCGTGTTCCGCGGACGCGGGCAAGAGGAAAAAGCCGCTTTCTGGGGCCGGGATGCCCGGCAGATGTGCGAAATTCTGCGCGCCGAGTACGGCGTGGAGCCGGAACCGGTGCCGGGGGGAACTTGGAGGGTCGCGCTGCCGGGCAGGACCGCCGAGGAAGCAGCGGAGGAAATCCGCCGCATAGGCCGGGAACGTGGTCTGCTCGGCATGGCGGCCCCCTGGACCGGGTCGGCCCGGGACCGCGCCTACGAGGCCTCCTCGGGCCGCGACCAGGGCGGGCAGATGTGCTTCCCGGACGGGCGCCCCGGGGCGGGCGTTTGCTTCCAGAGCGGCCTGGGGGATGGCGTGTACGAGGTGTGGGCCCACTATGCCGAACTCCCCGGCTGGGGCGAGCGGATCGCGAAGGTCGAGGTTCGCCTCTTGTAGGGGAGGGGACCTGGATGGCCAAACCCGAACAGCTCGCCTCAGGGACGGTGGTATGGGTTCCGTGCCTGGGCCAGTACGGTGTGGTGTGGAAGGCCCTGGGTGCTGGTTGCTTCCTGGTGCGACCGGGCCGGAAGGTTGGCCCCGTGACGACCGGGTCTTCTTTGGTTTCGACGCTTGGGATGACGACTGGTTCGAGGCCAGATCTCTCCGCGTCATAAGACGCCCGGAAAGGATACGGGATGGCGCCTGGAGAGAGGCCTTGCTGAGGGAAAGCCGGCGGATCAGGGAAATGGCCGGCTGCGGTTCCTAGCTGCCGGACCTGAAAGGAGGGAAAACGACATGCCGCGAGACGTCAGATTTGCAGTATTGAGCGCCCATCTCCCCAAAGAGCTGGAACTGGCGCTCAACACCCACATCCAGTCTGAAAAAGCGCAGGGCCGCGAGTTCGTGCATGTCCAGGTCGTGGGCCGCGCCGGCGACCTGGTTGCGCTTGTTGTGACCGGGAAAAGCGAACAGCACAGGTGCGGCGGGTGTTAGCGGGCGGCTTACGCCGCCCAGGTCTTGGGACTCAGGTGGCGGTACGGCATGGCCGTCCCGCCCCCAGGTACACGGATTGCCCCGCGCGCGGCGCGGGTCACGGGGGAGGGATTGAGCTTGGACGGGGCCGTTGTCTTTCCCGATGCGTGCTCGGCCCGGGCCGCGTTTGCACTCGGGGTGGTGAGGTACCGGTGCTTGGTGTGCAACCGCGTGCACACCTCGGGTTCCGGTGAGGCGGAGAGGTGCCGGCTGAACCTTTCGGTGCAACCGGGATGGGGACAGACGCGATCCGCGGGCCCCTACCCGCCCACGATGCATTTTCCGCCGGCGTTTCTGTTTGCGGCAGCGGCCTGGGATGCATGGTGGCCCGGGCCGCCCTCGGGCAACTTTGAGGTGCCCGAATGGGTTCTGGCGCTGGATGCCTTTGCCCCAAACCTTGAGGCGGCGTTCGAAGAGGCGGTGCACGAGGAACGGGAGAGACAGAAGCGTTGTCAGGCTATGGCCTGGGAGAACCACCGGGTGTTCTGCAGGTGGATGGGAGCGCTGCGGAGGCGCCGCCCTCCCGCGCGCATTGCGCGGCTGGAACTGATAACGCCGTACCCGAAACGGTCGGGTTACTACGTGACGCCGGCAGTGCTTCCCCCGGGGTGGGGAGAGTCATACATGAAAGTGTCCGCCGAAAGGCTTTGGTACAACATTTGGACGTGGGTACCCGGGAACTCGCTGTTACGCTGGGGGGCAAGCACGCCGCTCATCCACGCGTCATACTCCGAATACGAGTTCGCCGCGGTGTTCGAGGTGCCAGTCGGCTGGTCAAGGGGATACCTCGTCTGCCGCGAGCGGTACGGCGAAGCTCCGGTGGCCCGGTTGGTGCACGACTCAACTCCTGAAGACGCCCTGGGCCGGGTGGGGGAACTGCAAGGCATTCCTGCGGAGCGTAGCCCGGTGTAGGCGAGGCCTCCCGGGGAGTGGGGCCGAATCCCCGGCAGACCGCGGTCCGGGGCAGCCGCACGGCCGGGAGGCTGAAGAGCTGAAGGGAGGGATCGATGGTTGGAAACTTCGAGCCTGCTTTTCTGGTGGCCACGGGTCAGGGACGTGGCGGTTCCCAAACCGAAAACGGTCGCAGTATGGGCCGGGTGGCACACGCTGGCGGGCCTTCTGGACGGGAAGCCGCTTCCTGAAGAGGTGCGGGTGCTGGTGGAGGCGGCCGCCGCGCATCTTGGTTACCCGTTGTTTCTGCGGACCGACCTCGCATCGTGCAAGCACGAATGGAGCCGGACGTGCTACGTACAGAGCCCGGAGAACCTGTGGCGGAATCTGTACCGGGTGGTGGACGGAAACGGTGTTTACGACCTCGCGTGCGAGGCCATCGTGCTGCGGCAGTACATCCCGCTGCAGCACGCCTTCCACGCCTTCTGGGGCATGCCGGTGGCCCGGGAACGGCGCTACTTCGTGCGGGACGGCGAGGTAGTCTGCCACCACCCCTACTGGCCGGAAGAGTCCATCCGGTTCTTCCGCATCGAGGAGCCGCCCGAGTGGCGCGACGCGCTCCGGGCGCTGAACGAAGAACCGCCGGATGAGGTGGAACTGCTTTCCGGGTACGCCCGCGAGCTCGCCCGGGTTCTCCCCGGGGCCTGGAGCCTGGACTTTGCCCTGGGGGAAGACGGGCGCTGGTACTTCATCGACGCCGCCGAAGCGTCCCGGTCGTGGCACCCGCCGTGTCCCGCGTGCGCCCGGCTGACCGCCGAGTCGTCCCGCGCGACGTCGTAGCGGGTCCTCTCTCAGCCAGGAATGTCACGGGTGCACCGGCACGGCGCGGCAGTGTTCCTTCGCCCACTTGCACAGGGCCAGCCGGCAAGCAGGTTGATGGCCCGCCAGGGAGGAGGCGAGAATATGGGCTGGACGTTTGTGGAAAAGACTCCGGGTCAAAGTATCCGCGAGTTCTTTGCTGAGGAAAAGAATGGCGAGTACCCTGATGGTTCTGTGGGTCGTGTGCTCGATTGCGCCGTGGTAAACATGAGGGAGGCTTACATCGCCTACGAGCGGGCCTGGCCGGACGGCCGCCGCGAGGTGAGCGCAATCGTGTGCCTGCTGTCCTTCCGGCCGCGGGATATGTGCAACTTCGGCTACAAGGACATGGGCGAGGAGATGGGGCCCTTTTATTATAACTGCCCCGAGCGCATCCTGAAGCTGCTCACGCCAACGGATAACAAGAGCGCTCTTGAGTGGCGGCGGAAGTGCTGGGAGAACCTCCGCGCCCGCCAGGCGCGGCCAAAGCTGCGGAAGGGCATGGTGATCCGGTTCAACGAGCCCATTCGGTTCACGAACGGAGCGGTTAAATCTGAGTTTCGGGTGGAGGACCCCCGCCGCCTGCTATTCACCGGGAAGGACGGTTGGGGCTGGTACCGGCTTCGGCGCTGGCTGCTCGAGGAGAAGTCTTGGTCGGTGGTAAGCGAGCCCGGTGCAAATTGACGCGGTTGACGGGGCGGCGAACTTCTCGCCGCCCATAACCTTGCAGGTGGTATTGGAGCACGGCGTGGCCGTGCCCCCTGTTTTCGTTTCCGGTCCGGGGCCGCCGGACCGCAACGGCCAAGACCACCACTGGGGAGGTGTATCAGCGCATGGAAACGTGTCCGGGGAAAGGAGCGGACGAGGACCGGTGGCCGGCCGACATCAGACGTATCTGCCGGGAGCGTGGGCTTGCGGCCGCGAGAGCACGGCCTACGGTGCCGGGCAGGGTGGCAAGGGACCTGTCCGGTTCGCGTGCCCGCGCGGCGGGCTGAGGATGCAATAGGGCTGAAGACGTCAAGGAGGGGTGAACGTGCGCATCGCAATCGCCGGCTCGCACGGGACCGGAAAAACCACGCTGGCTAAGATGCTGGCTGAAGCCCTGGGCCTGCCCCTCTTGACCGAGCGGGCGCGCGAAGCGGCCCGGCAGGCCGGGGTCTCGGATCTGCAGGTGCTCCTCCGGGACCCGGAGGCGGCCGAGCGCTTCCAGTCCCTGGTCCTGAGGCTGCAGGTGGAAGGCGAGGACCACCTGGGTAAGTTCGTTTCCGACCGCAGTGTGTACGACGTGCTGGCGTACGGTGTCTTCTACCGGATAGAAAACAGCACGTGGTACCGGACGGCAGAAGAAGCGCTGAGGAAGCACCCGCGTTACGATGCGGTGGTCTACGTCCCGGTGCGCTTCCTGCCAGCCGAGGACGGCTTTCGTTTCGTCTGCCCCGGATGCCAGCTGTGCGTGGACCTTGCGTTGCGTGAAATCCTCCGTATGGTTGGTTCGCATGAGCAGGTAATAGCTGTCCGGGGGGAGGTGCCCGGGGCGAGATTGTGGGAAGTGGTGGACACCTTATACCTCGCCGGGCTGCTGTCCGCGAAGGAATACGGGCGCATAGTGGCCCGGTCCGTTAACGTGGTAGGCAGGAAGGGGTGACAAAAGCGGTGGACGGTGCGCGCGCTGTGAGCCGGGCGGTATCGGTGGCCGTGCAGGAATACTATCGCCGGGCAGGCCCCTGGCCGCAGAGCGGAACCGGTCGGACGTCTTTTCGAGCAGTGGCTGGGTCATTTTCGGCGGATGGTCTGGTCGTGTGACACGGAGGCTGAGTTGCTGCAGACGATCCAAGCTTTACTCACCGACCTCTGCCGCCGCGTGCTTCAACCCAACGACCGCACCTGTCCCGTGCCAGGATTGGCGCCCACCACCTTCCACGGGTACAAGACTGGGCGGAGGCGGCCTGGGGGCGGTCTGATATAGCATCGCTGCAATTTACCCTCGCCAAGGCGATGGTCGAAGCCTGCGAGCGGCTCAACCTCCGGCCGCCGGAGCACGACCGCGGCTTCAGGGCCTACACGAAGGTCCAGTGGGCCCTTGAGGAGTCCCTGGACTCGGTTCCGCCTCGGGCGGCAGCCGCCCTCCAGGCGGCCGCCGCGGAGATGCTGTGCGTGTACAGCACGGACCTCGGAGACGGCCGGCCCGAAAAGCTGGGCACCCCTGGGCGCGCCCTCCGCTCCCTCCTGTACTGGGCGGGGGCGCAGCCCAAGTTCCCAGGCGGGCAGGAGGCTCCCGCGACGCTAGTCGGTGCTCGACTGGATCGTTTCCAGGTACGTCTGCCACCTGACGGGTGGGCAGACCGACGTCCCCCGGTCGCGCCGGCCTCCGGGGCGTCGCCGGGACATTCGCGCTCGCGAAGGGACTCGCGGGCCTGCCTCCTAGTACCCCCCACCCCTGGCACATCGACGTTATCCTCGCCTCTGCATCCCAGGTCGCCTTCACCATCACCCCAGGCTGCGGCGAGGCGGCGCGCCTCGGTTACGGAGTGACCGTCCGCGAGTCCCTGCGCGGCCGCCTCGTGACCGCCGGCACCGGCACGGGGGGGCCCCAGGCGCGGCAGCGGGTTCGGATGCCTGGTGGGGCGGCTGCGGGAGCGAAGTGCCGACTTCGGATAACGTTTACAGATAAAACGTCTTACGCGAAGAAAACCGGGTCCCGGGAGGCCGTTTTGGGGCTTCCCGGGGCCTGTTATCGGCCGAAAACGACTTCGCATAACGCGAAAAGCCCTCTTCTGATTTCCGGGTCCGCGTGCGATGGGGCCTGGCGTTTAATTGTGGACTATGATGCGAGTGGTTTGCCCGTCGCGGTCGAGATCCTGAATGCCTCGCGCGTTTTTGGGGAGAAAGTGCTTACTGTGGAGGTGGACCTGGCCCCGGCAGCACCAGATAAGCGCTGAGGCGGGACCAGACCGGAGTTGCAGCCAGGAGGGGGTGCTCCGCGCCCCCTAGCTGGTTTCAGCGGCGGTACCAGCATTGTTGCGAGTCTGTGGGTCCCCCGGGACCGCCTGGGGCCGCGGTCGAAGTTTGCTCTCCGCCGGGGGCGAGGGAGCGCGGGGAGGGAGGTGCGTTCGTGCTACCGAGGCGCGATGGCATTTGCGCCTCGGGTCAACAATGCCTGGGAGAAAGGAGTGCTGTGCATGGATCTGGTGGAGGCGTTCGCCCGGGAAGTTGTCCGTGAGGGAGCGTACGGCTTTGACCGGGCAAGGCAGGAGGGGATTTCGCCAGGATTCTTGGGGATTGTCCTGGAGGAAAACCTCGGAATCGTGGTGGAGCTCCTCCTGACCAGGGCAAAAGAGGTTGGGGAGGCCTATTGCCCGCGTTGCGGGGAATACCGGGATCTTCCGCAAGCCCGCTGGGAAGGTGCTGTTGCCCGGTGCCCGCGGTGCGGGGAGAAACTGCGGGCGGACCACTGCGCGCTCTGCGGACGGGACCTGTACGACTGGCAGACGGGAGTCTGGGGCGGGGCGCACGTGGCGGGCTTCTCTGTTTGTTCGGGCTGCGAGGCAAAGGCTCGCAAGGCTTTTGAGGAGCCTGCCTGAAGTGCGGCCAGGCCTTGCGGTGGCCTTGCGCTGAACCAGTGGCGTTTCCGGTTCTCCAAGCGACACAAGCCCTGACGTGCACGACGTGCAGGTTCCTGGTAGGGCCGAGGGGGCGCGATGTACGTCCCCTCGGCTTCTTTCTCAGAAATCGAAGGGGGAGATAACCATGGGCTGGGTGTTCGATCATAAGCCCAAAGGGGAGAGCATGCTGGAATTCTTCCGGCGCGAGTTTGATACGAAGTCGCCATCCCCTGGTGACCCCGTGGGGCGGGTGCTGGACTGTGCGGCGACCCTGCACGAGGCGTACATCGCCTACGAGCGGGTCTGGCCGGAGGGCCGCCGCGAGGTGAGCGCGATAGTGTGCGAGCTGATGTACCGCCCGAACGACTTTTACAATTTCGGGTACAAGGACGTTGACGAGGAGATGGGCCCCATCCACGCCAACTGCCCGGAGCGGATCCTGCGGCTGCTCACGCCCACCGACAACGAAACCGCCAGGCGTTGGCGCGAGGAGTGCTGGGAGAACCTGCGGGCCCGGCGGGGGCGGCCCCGGCTGAGGAAAGGCGCGGTCATCCGGTTTTCCGAGCCGGTCCGCTTTACGAGCGGCAGCAGGCTGTCGGAATTCCGGGTCGAAGACCCGCGCCGGCTGGTGTTTTCCGACCCGCGGTATCCGTGGAACCGCTACAAGCTGAGCCGGCGGACGCTGCGGAACCGGTCATGGGAGATAGTGGAGCAGCAGAGCGTTGGCCTGAGTGGAACAACGTAGAGGAAGCCGGTGGCGGAAGTGGAGCGCTGACAGAGCTTGTGGTAGGATGAAACCGCGGGGGTGACGGCGTTGAAGCAGAAGCCCGATCAGTGGGCGATGGGCATTGCCAAGAAGTACGCCCGAAGAATCCAGCGCCTTCCCGGGGTGCGGTCTGTGGTGCTGTTTGGCTCACGCGCCCGCGGCGACAGCGCCCCGGACTCGGATATAGACGTGATGGTGGTCGTCACCGAGGAAAGCAAGGAGTTGAGAAAGGCCCTGCTCGACATCGCGTATGACCTCTCCTGGGAATACGGGTGCTGGCTTGTGCCGGCCATTTGCCCCGAAAGAGAAGTGTACGGCCCCTTCGGCCAGTACGATCCTTTCTACGTCAACGTCAGAAGGGAAGGGGTCCAGATTGCAGGATGAAGCGCGGGCGCAATACGTACGGTACAAGGCAGAGCAGGCACGCGAGATGTGGCAGGAAGCCGAATGCCTCTACACAGCTGGCAAGTTCCGCGGATGCATCAGCCGGGCGTACTTCGCGTTCTACAAAGCAGCGGTGGCAGCGCTGGTAGCCCGAGGTGAGAATATCGCCGACAAAGAACCCCGTCACGTGCAGGCAGTGGGCCGCTTCAACAAGCTGTTTGTGCGCTCGGGCATGTTTCCGCGAGAGCTCGGCCGGTTCCTGAACGATCTCGAAGATCTGCGCGTCCGGGCGGATTACCGCGACCAGGCAATCTTGGTTGAGGAAGCGGAAGAGGTCATAACGAGGGGGAGACAGTACCTGGATCAAATACACCAATTCATCGAAACATCCCTGGCACCAGCCGGTAAGCAGGATCTGGGCAAAGACGTCTAGTTGCACCTCCGCACAGCACGCTCGGCTTTGAGAGGTGTTCGACGTGACGGCGTTGTTTTGGAGCCTGACGCCTTCGACAGCCAGGGCCTACCGCCAGGATCTCGACGACTTTGGCCGGTGGTTCGAGCAGACCAACGGGACCCGCCTGGAACCAAACCTGGTGACGAGTACCGACCTCCGGGAGTACCAGCACCACCTACTTGCCGTCCGCGGTCTCAAGCCCGCTACGGCCAACCGGAGGCTTTCGGCCATCCGGGCTTGGCTCAGGTGGTGCCGGGAGCAGGGAGCAGTGGACTCCCTGCCGCGGTTCCCTCGCCGCGCCAGCGAGCCGCAGCGGGCGCCCCGGGCGCTGGGAAAGGTTGAAGCCGCGCGTCTGGAGCGGGCGGTTGAGCGGGAGGGCAATCCCCGCGACGCCGCCCTGGTGGCGCTCATGCTGCACGCGGGACTGCGCGTGGGCGAGTTGGTCCGGCTGCGTCCGTCTGACGTGGAACTCACCGAGCGCAAGGGCAGAGTGGTGGTGCGTGCCGGCAAGGGCGACAAGTACCGCGAGGTCCCCCTGGGACCGGAGGTCCGGAGGGCGCTGAGGGAGTACCTGCGGGTCCGCCCGCACGGCGAGTGGCTTTTCCCGGGCCGGGACGGCGGGCACCTCACCCCGCGGGCGGCCGAAGCGGTGGTGAAGAAGTACGCCTACCTGGCGCGGCTGGACCCGGAAGAGGTGACGCCCCATGTGCTGCGGCACACCTTCGCCACGCGGCTCCTGCGCGGGGGCGCCGACATCGTGGTGGTGGCGCACCTGCTTGGCCACGCCAGGCTGGACACCACGGCGCGGTACACCAGGCCGGCGTGGGAGGACCTGGTGCGGGCGGTGGAGCCGGGAAACGCAAACCTGTAGCTGGCGAGGAAGCTCTTGATTTGATAGACTGGAGGTGAGGCCGGAGGTGGCAGCGATGCCGGAGACAAGGGCGCAGGCTGACGCGGCTGCGGCTGGAGAACCCGTCCGGCGTTTCGCGTCAGAGGAGTTCTTCTTCCTCCTCCAGCGGATCGACCGGTTGGACGAGAAGCTCACTGCACGCATAGACGGCGTGGATGAGAAACTGATGGCCCGCATTGACGCCGTTACGGCGCGGATCGACACGGTTGATGCCAAACTTACGGCGCGGATTGACGGGGTCGAGGCCAGACTGCTGGCGCGGATCGATACGGTGGATGTCAAGATCGAGAAGCTGCGGGACCAGGTGGATGGCCTCCGCTACTGGATTATCGGGCTGGTAGCCACCATGTTGCTGGGATTTGGTGGTATGATCGTTACCATGCTGATGCGAGGGTAGGCTTTAACTTTAAAGCGAGTTGGCAGGAGCCCCGGACATCGCCGGGGTTCCTCGTTTTTCGGTGCGGTGCTGCTTCCGGGCCGCGGAGGCGGTGCGTGCGAAATCGGAGCCCGCATGGCGGGTAACGGGAGGGAGAAAAAGTTGGACCCCAGGCCGTGGAGCTTCTCGCGCCTCGAACTGTACGCCGACCCGCGCTACGGCTGTCCCCGGCGGTACTACTACCGTTACGTCGAGGGCAGGTCGGAGGCGCCCACGCCGGCCTTGCTGCGGGGCCGGCTGGCGCACGGGGTGCTGGCCCTCTGCTTGAGGGACGGCCTCTCGGTGGAGGAGGCGGCGTCACGGGTGGCCGGGGCCGAAGAGCTGGACAACGAGATCAGGGAAGAGGCCCTGGATCTGGCGCGCGGCTATCTGGAGGCCGAAAGGCCGTCGCCGCCGTTCGAGGTCGAGCGCAAGGTGCGCGGGGTGCTGGACGGCGAGGAGTTCGTGGGTTTCATCGACCTGATCGAAGGCGGGCCGGTCCCGCGGCTCACGGACTTTAAGACGTCGTGGGAGAAGTACGGGCCGCTGGACAGCTACCAGCTTCCCCTGTACGCCTGGATGGCAGGTGCCGGGCAGGCGCGGGTGAGGCTCTGGTTTCTCCGCTACCGGCGCGAGCCGGCTTTGGAGGCAGAGGTCGGCCCCGGGGAGATCGAGGCCGCCCTGGACTGGGCCCGCGGGGTGATGCGGGACATCCGCCGGGCGGAAGAGGAGCCCCTGTGGTCGGGCTTCCCACCGCGCCCCGGCGGCGTCTGCTCGGAGTGCGGCTTCGCCCTGGAGTGCCTGGGGGCGGAAGCGCTGGGGGAAGCGACGCCGGAGGACCTGGCGGGGTTGGTGCTGAGACTGGAGCGCGCACTGCAGGTCTGCCGGGAGCGGCTGGAGGAGGTGGTGAAAGCCGCCGGGCCGGTGGCGGCGGGCAACCAGTACTTCGGGATGTACCCCAGGTCGAGGTGGGTCTTCCCGGACGTGGCCGCGTTCTGCGACCTCCTGCGAAGACACGGTAGGGACCCCTGGAAGTACCTCGAGGTGCCGGGCTGGAAGCTCGCGCCCTTGCTGCGGGGCAAGCTGGGCGAGGCTATCAAGGCGCTGGGCGAGGAAACGGTAGAGGCGTACTTCACCCACCGTGACAGGCCCCCGGACGGGGCGCCTGCGGGAAACTCCTGAGGACGTGCCGGAAGAACAGAAGGGAGGATGGCTGGTGGAGGGAGACGTGCGTAACGCAGTGTACGCCGTGCGGGAGCTTTCGCTTGCCCGCACACGTTCGGGCGCGGCTTACCTGCGGCTCGTGCTGTGGGACGGTTCCGCCCGGGTGGAGGGCCGGGTCTGGGAAAGCGCGGTGGCTGAGCAGCTGGCGGGGAAGGTACGGCCGGGTGACGTGCTGCTGGTGGGCGAGGCGCGCTGGACGGAGTACAACAACGAAAGGCAACTCAACATCTCCGTCCTGAGGCCGGCGAAGCCCGGGGAGTACGATCCCGGGCAGTTTCGCCGGCAGCGGGAAGGCCTGCCACCTGCGGAGTCCGTACTGTCGGTCATCGCCGGTATTACCAGGCCGCACCTGCGGGAGTTGCTTGAGCGGGTTTTTGAGCCCCGGCTCCTGGAGGACTTCGCGGCCGCGCCGGCGGCGAAGGAGAACCACCACTGCTACCAAGGCGGCCTGCTGGAGCACACCCTGGAGGTGGTGCGCCTGTGCGACGCCGCCGTGTCAGTCTACCCGATGCTGGACAGAGACCTGCTGGCCGCGGCAGCCTTGCTGCACGACATAGGCAAGCTCTGGGAGTACGACGCCGCGTCTGTGACGTTCGAGCGGACAGACGCGGGAAAACTGCTCGGGCACGTGGTGATGGGCTGGGAATTCGTGCGGCGCACCTGGCCCGGTGTGGCTAGCTTTCCGGAAGCCGAAGGCCTCCACGTTGAACACATGCTGCTGAGCCATCACGGGCAGAGGGAGTGGGGCTCGCCGGTTGAACCCCGCACGCCCGAGGCGGTAGCGCTGCACCAGGCGGACCTGGCCTCGACCCGTGTCCACCAGGCTCTGGAGGCGGTGGCGGGCGTGGCCCCGGGGTCCTGGTCCGTGCGCGACCAGACGGGCCGGTACTTCTGGGCGGGGAGCAGGGTGAGGTAGCAGGCCGATAGGGGGTTGCGCCGCCCCGTCCAATTACTTTTTGAGACAGAAGTTTTCGCACCAGGGGACGGGGCCGGGTGCACTCAGCCAGGGGACCGCCTGCCGGGAAAAGGTGCCATTGGCTTTTTGATGGGGGCCGGGGCCGTGTGCCCCGGCCCCTGCGCATTCCGCTCAGACTTTGCAAAGGAGGCGGGAAATTGGCCATGCAAGAAGCGCAAGAGGTCGTGCAGGTCATCCGCGACCTCGCTGACGAGCTGGGCAGGACGCCGACCTTCGACGAAGTCGTGCGGGCTGGGGTGCCGCGGACAGCCGTGGTGCGCCACTTCGGCACATACAACCGGGCAGTTGAAGCGGCGGGGTTGGTGCCTAACCGGGTGCCGAGGCCGTACCGCCGGTGGACCAGGGAAAAGATGATCGTGGCCGTGCGGGAACTTCACGCTCTGATCGGGTGCGCGCCGAACACCGCCGACATGAGGGCCTTCCCGGAGGTCTGCCCGTCGCCCCGGCTGATCCTGCGGGAGTTCGGTTCGATGAAGGCCTTCTTGAGAGAAGCTGGCATTGAGGCGGGCGGTTCGGCCGCCTGCCCCAGGAGGCGCAGCAGCATGTGCGTTCCAGGGATGGCGGCGGTGCGCGAGTGGCTGGCGGGCAGGGAGGCGTGCGGGTACCGACCGGAACCGGCAGAGATAGCGGAGGTGGCAGGCCCGGAGGGCTACCGGCTGCTGCTCGGTGTGGCAAGCGGTGCCGGCTTCGCACGTCTGGCCAGGGAACACGGGATGACAGAGGGCGCGGCCAGGGCGGTGCTTGCCTCTGCCATAAAGAGGCTGGCTGCCCTCGTACCTGAGGAGCAGAGGGCAGCGTTTTTCCGCGTGAAGGTTTAAACTCGGAGTCCGGCAGGGGGCACAGTTCCTGTCGGTGGGGACATCGGTGTCCGGAACTCGTGGAGTTGCCGGACGTTGACCCGGGGAGGGCTGCGGGTGGGTGCACCGGGGCCCTTTCCCGGTTTCCGGGATCAACCCGAGGTTTGCGCAGGGCAGCGTCAGGTGGCGGCGGCTAGGGCGGCGAGGCACTCGCGGCACACTCTCTTGTTCTGGAAGGAGATCAGGTCGCCGCGCCGGCCGCAGAAGATGCATCCGGGCTGATATTTCCTCAGCACTATTTGATCCTGGTCCACGAACAGTTCAAACGGGTCGCCCGGCCGCACGTCCATCGTGCGCAGCAGTTCGCTGGGGAGCACCAGCCGTCCCAGGCCGTCGAGTCTGCGTACCACTGCTGCCGTCTCGCCCACATTTGATTCCCCCTCCAGGAGAAAGGCCTGAGGTTCGATGCCATGGTACTTCCGGCCTGCACCTGGCGTCAACCTGCTCGATTCATGATCGATTCCGGCGCGGGTTTTGCACTTTGCTGGCAAAGGAGGCTCTACTGCATGGCTGTACCAGAGAACGAGCAACGGTCTGCTGTCGAGCGGTTTCTCTCGGCCCTCCGCGCGCGGGGCATTGCCGAGAGGAGTATCAGTACCTACCTGGGTCAGGTGAGGCGCTTCATCGCATGGTACGAGCGTAGCCTGGGCGCCTTCGACCTCGCGGCGGTGACGCCCCTCGATGTGGCTGACTACCGCCGGTCGATGCAGGAAAGAGGCTGCAAGCCCGGAACGGTCAACCTGGCGCTGGTTGCTCTGGGGCGGTTCTTCTCATGGGCGGTTGAGGAGGGACTTTGCCCGGCAAACCCGGCGGCCGGGGTGAAGCGCGTCCCCGAGCAGGTTCCGGGTCCCAGGTGGCTTGACCGCAAGGCGCTAGGTGCGCTGATGCGGGCGGTGATGAGGTACGGCACGGTGCGCGACCGGGTGCTGATCATGCTCCTGCTCCATACCGGCCTGCGGGTGAGCGAGGCATGCGGCCTGCGGGTGGACGACGTGGAGATCAGGGAGCGGTCGGGCCGGGTGCGGGTAAGGCACGGCAAGGGCGGCAAGTACCGCGAGGTGCCGCTCAATGTGACCATCCGCAGGGTGCTGAAGGAATACCTGGACTCGGGCCATCCGGGTAGCGAGTGGCTGTTCCTGAACCGTTACGGGGAGCGGCTCAATGAGCGCTCTGCGGAGCGGGCGGTGCGGAAGTATGCCCGGCTTGCTGGTCTGGACCGGGTCACCGTGCACACGCTGAGGCACACCTTCTGCAAGATGCTGGTTGACGCCGGCGAGAGCCTGGACCGGGTTGCGGCTCTTGCCGGGCACGCCAGCCTGAACACGACGGCGCGGTATACGAAGCCGTCGTTCACCGACCTGGAGAGGGCGGTTGCCAGGCTGGCCTGGGAGTAAGGGTAAGCGCCCAGGGGTGGGCTGACGGTGGCGTCTCATCATGGTCCCGCCCATGGGCGGCGGCGATGCGATATACTATTTGTGCGGGTTAACGGCCAACGGACGGGAGGTTGACGCATGGCTCGCCGGGGGTTCAGGGTATTGCTCGAGTGGGACCCGGAAGACCGGGTGTGGGTCACATACGTTCCCGACCTGGACTGGCTTTCCACTTACGGTGAGACGAAGGAGGAAGCGCTGGAGCAGACGCGTGAAGCCATCCTGGGGTACATGGAGGCGGCCGCGAAAGAGGGTCTGTCGCTCCCGGCGCCCCGGCCTGTTCCGGAGATGGTGGAAGTGGAAGTGGCTGTGGGTTGAGTCGTGTTCCGAGGGCCAGTGGCCGGGATCTTCTCAGGGCGCGCCGGGTACACCCTGAGGTTCGCCGCCTCCAGACCCGGCCCCCCTGCCCGCACCCTCCCTTCGGTCTCCATGCTCCCGCCAACCCGTTCACTCGGGGGCTGCGATTCCCCACCGCCAACTTGCCGCCCGGATCACTGCCTGGCCGCATCTACCCGGCACCCCCTGGCTCGGCAGGGTTCCCAGCCTGACGCTGGCCCAAGCGCGCCAGGGTGGCCGCAACGATCTCTCTACTTCAGCCCGGCGTGAAGGCGGGTTCCTACAGCAGGGAGGCAAGCTCTTCGGCAGTCATCCCAGCCTGCCGCAGGATCGACTGCATGGTCCCCACAGGCAGGTCGCGGTGCCCATGCACGGGCACCACAACCAAACCGCCTTCTCCGGGCTGGCGAAGATAGTAGTGACTCCCCCGCACAGTGGATCACCACGTAGGGATGTGTGGTGGACGCCCGGCCTTGGGCTGGTCAGGACGCCTCCGGGATGGGTTTTCCTGCCGCGCGGGGAGCACTTCGTCACGCGCAAGCTTAAGGAATGGGGACGCTACTGGGTGGTGTTGCGGCGCCGCCCCAGGTACACGGAGACCCTGGGTTTGCTCGCTCCCGAGGAGGCGGTTGTCGAGGCCCTAAGGCTGGCGGAGGAGACGGCGGAGGTCCGCGGGCGGCGCCGTGCCGCCTCGGCGAGGGCGAGGGAGAGGGCGGAGGAGCGGTACCGGCGGCAGCTTGAGCAGGCGATCCTGACTTATCTGGACTTCGCCCCCGAGCATTCCGCCCTGGCAGAGGAGATCGCCCGGGGTGCGGCCGCCCGGGCGGCAGAGGTGGGGAGTGGGCGGGTGGGGCGGACGCGCAAGCTCAGCCTGGAGGGGAGGGCGGCGCTGGCTGCCAGGGCCTACATCCGGCACAGGTACACGCGGTACGAGGAGATTCTGGCGCAGCCGTTTGCGGAAGAGTTCTACCGCGGCATCAAGGCGGCAGCCCAGGATGAGGTGGATGAGTTTCTGGAGCGGCACCGGCTTACCGGTGGCGCTCCCGAGCCAGGCGGACCCGGTGAAGCGGAGGCGTGAAAGTGGCGGTGAGACAGAGTTGCGCCCCGTGCCCGCCGCGCCGGGGTGCCGGTCGTGCAGATGGGTGGTGGTCTTCCCTGTGGTCCGGGGCGCGGGCGCGGGTTGTGGCCAAGACCCTCGGCGGCACAGACGTGGGCGGGCCGGTCCTGTGCGCGGGTGGATTCCCCCGGGATTTTTCCGGGGCCGTCCCGTTCTCGAGCTGGGAGGGGATGGGATTGTTGGAGCCCCGGGTCGCGGGTGGGGAGTGAGGTTACGCGACCTGCGGCTGTTGAAGTATACATAGGCGGGGGCGTTCTGAAGGGGGAGGTTGACGTGAGCGATGGGGGTTAGCGAGGACATACTGCGGGCTGTTGAGCGGCTGGATCGGGCCGACCAGCTCAACCTGGCCCACTGGATCATCCACCGGGAAGAGGGTGAGTTTGACCTCACGGAGTCGTTCGCTGACCTGGAAGCCATTCGCAGGGGACTGGGCGACATCCGGGAGCGGAAAACCATGTGTGGCCGGCGGGTTGCTGCTCTTCTGTCGAAGCGATGAGAATCTGTTGGACTGAGGAGGCGGTTCGTTTCCTTCGGGAGCAGGAGGAGACGTTGTCGGGCTTGGGGCGTCGGATTCTGCTCGAGTGGAGGATAGGCTTCGCCGGTTCGCTGGCGTGCATGTGGTGGTGCCTATCCTCGATGAAGACGGCACGGTCCGTCACGTTTTCAGGATGTTTCTTTCCCGTAAGCTTCCGTACAAGCTCTACTACATGATGACTGAAGCGGGCGTAGTTGTCGTCCTGGCTGTTCGTCATGCGCGGCAGCGCCCGATCGAATTGGCTTAGGGGCTTAAACCTTAAAGCAACCGGGGGCGGGGTATTTGCCGCAGGACGGCCCGGCTGCGACCCAGGCCGTGCGTGCTGATGGTTCTGGGCGAGGAGGGAGACGAAGCACTTCATGCTGGAGATCCCGGGGCTGCTTGGAGCCGGTTTTCCAGATGCTGAGGGGCGGCACGCGGGAAGCCGTGAGCGCCAGCGGTGGCAGGAACCCCGGCGCCACCCCGTAGATCCGCGCCTCGCCCGGCTCGCACGTCGCCAGCCAGGGTGCGGATGCAGTGGCGGCACACCTTCCGGTGGCGGTACAGGATCAGGTCCTCCGCCTTGCCGCAGAAGATGCATCCCGGCTGGTGCTTGCGGAGCACGATCCTGTCCCCGTCTCGGAGCACCTCCAGCGGATCGCCGCCGCTGATGTCGATGAGCTGCAGCAGTCTCCTGGGAAGCACCAGCCGCCCCACTCGGTCGGGTTTGCGCACGATTCCTCGAACTGGGCCCACATCAGTCGCCTCTCCAGTTGGCTGGCCTGCGGGGCGGAGCGCTGGTTTTTCCTGCCGACCCACCGGGATGGCGATCCTCGTGTCGCGCCCAGGCCAACGCACGCGATGGTGGGCCGGCAGGTCGGGTTGTCCACATTATCCACACTGTCCACAGGCCCGGCGGGTGTCGCATGAGGACTTGCTTTACGGTGTAGTGATCGGCCATCCCCGTGCTTGAATCCAGTCCCTGACGAGGAGGCGACGGCGCAGGGTGACTGGGGTGGCCACCGGGGTGTTCACTCCGCAGAGAAGTAGAACATCGCCTGCCTGCTCGATACACCCGCAGCGGGCGGGATCGGGGCTGGCGTCCCGATCACGGGTGGAGGGGAAAAGGAGGCGGTGAAGGTCCCGTGCTTCGGGCCGTGGTGCCGCGGCCGGCCAGGGCCGGGAAGGGCAGGATGCCCCCGATGCGTGAAGAGCGCCTGCGTGTGATCTGGGGGGTCATCCTGGTGGGCGGAGAGGACCGGATAGTCCTTGCCAAACCGGCGGCGGAGCGGGGCACACGGGCCAGCGAGATAGTGGGGAAGCACGTGCTGCTTTGCCATCCCGAGAAGGCGTGCGAGAAGGTGCAGCGGACGCTTGCCTTCCTGCGCGGCCGGGAGGGTGCTGCTTTCCGGCGCATGGTGGCGGTGGAGACCCGCCGGGACCGGCGGTGGGAGAACACGTACGTGGCGCTATGCGACGAGAGAGGCAATCACCTGGGAGCGATGGTGGTCACGGTCGATATCACCGAGAGGGTGAGGGCCGAAGAAGAGCGGTTGGCCTACACTCTGCGCCTGGAGGAGAAGCTCGAGCAGGCGAGGCGGGAATTCGAGGATGCGGTCATGGCGTCGACCTCGCCGGCAAGCGATCCCTCGTTTCTGTGGAACGTCATGCCCGGGACTGTACCTCGGGCTGGTCGGAGCTAAGTGCGGAAGGACCGGAACGGCGAGGCGGTGGCCGGGCCACGCCACACCGTGCGTTTGCTGGAGGTAACGCCACCGCTTCGCCTGGTGGGGCTTGCACGCGACCTGCCCTACCGTACCCGGATCGGTTGCCTCTCCGGTGGCCGGCCGGCAGCGTGCCGGGCCGGTTGCTCCCTGCCCGTCCACCGGGGCGCGTTTTTCTCCCCGAGTGCGCGGCTCAAGGCGCGAAAGCGTGGCGTAAGCCCGGCTCCCGCCTGTCCTGTTGGCCCCAGAGCGGTGCTCTGGTCTCCGCCCGCTGGGTAGCAGGGTGTGTGCTGGCTGGATAGCCAGCCTTCGTTACCGTCTTCTCAAGGCCGGGTGCTGGCCGGATGTCGCGAGTGGCAGGTGAGTAGCGGGAGCAGGCTTCCGGTGGCAGACCCTCGTACAGGAGGGTGGGAGGGCGGCGGAGTGTGGGCGAGCGGAAGAGGCCGCCCGGTGGCAGGTCGGATGGGAGCAACTTGCGAGTTCGTGCGGGGACCTGCGGTCGTGGCCAAAGCCCCCGCGAACTGGTTTCGCTTCCTACCCCGGGCGGCCACGCCTTGATTCGACACGCTGTGTCAGCGGTCCTTGCGGGTGAGCAGCCGGGTTGGCGGACGTGGGCACGAGGCCTGCACGTATTGGCGCGCGTCTTTGCAGACCCGTGAGCGCCGGGCTGCGGGCGCACGCGGGCCCGGACAGGCCGTGGACCGAGGATCGCTGAGACGTGGTGGGCGGTGGTCCCTCTGGGGGCTAGTTTGCCCTTTGCCCGGGACAAGGGACCTGTAGACAGATGTCGAATCCTGGCGTTGGGCGGGCCGAACAGGGGAGGGATCAACTGTGGTGGACGATCTCCTCTCGCGGGCCCTTGATGAGCTTCCCGTGCTTGCGCGGGCCTGCCGCCTGCTGGAAGCGGCGAAGAGCGGCGCGGAGGAGGACGTTTCCAGGGCCCTTGCGGCGCTAAGGGAGGCCGCTGTTTCGGTTTCGGCCGCGGCCGGTGCCCTGGAGTTGTGGGCGGAGCGGGCGAGGCTGAGGAAGTAGAGCTAAGCCCGGGCTTTGCCCTGCGGACCTGCTTGATTTGAGGACAGGGGTGGCGGGGAGGTCCGGCTGCTGGCCGCGGGCCACTCTTTCCTTTTTCCGGTCGAGATTTGCTTCTTGTCCGACATTCATTCTGTCCCGTAACGTTTCGGTTGACCCCTGCAACCCGGCCGGAGCGGGTTTGGGCCCAATGGGCGCTCACGGATGGATCGGCTGGTTTTGGAGCGTGACCGGATCTCAAGTCCCCTCATGGGCGGGGAGGGCGTTCGGGGCTGAGACCCCTATTGCCCTGCGTCCCTACCCGGGTTGGGGGAGGAGAGGGGCGGGGTGCGAGCGACCTTGCGACCAGCCCTACTGGCCGCATCGCTTGCATCCTGGAACACGTATTTCCTGATCTTGCGGATGGCGGCGCTCTGGCTGATGCCGAGGGCACGCGCTACTTTGTAACTGCTCTTCAGGCCCGAGTTCGACAGTTTGTAGGGAGACGTAAGGCGTAGACGGGCTTCTCCCAATGATTTTCCGGCTGGAAATTTCTCCGCGTGTAACTACACCTGTCAGTTTCTGGGCTCGGCCAGGAGGACCAGGGGCGGCTCCTTTACGTTCAGCCTCTGGAAGATGTGGCGCTGGGAGGGGGTGGTCTCGGTGCGCTGCAGTATCCTCCCTCCCGGACCGGCAAACTCGCCGAGGTGCATGGCCTCAAGCGCCCGCTTGATCGCCGGCCACGTCTCACCCACCCTCGTCTCCGCCACCCGGATGAGGAGCAACGCCAGCCAGCACAGGAGAACGTGGGACCTGATGCGGTCCTCCAGCCGGTGGTAGATGGGGCGCAGATCGAGGGTGTGCTTCAGGCAGCGGAAGGAGTCCTCCACCTCGATGAGCCTCTTGTAGCCCAGAGCAACGTCCTCCGGGCTCAAGGTGTCGTCGGAGGTCCTGACCAGGAACTTGCCGTCCAGCTTCTCGTCTTCCCGCACGGCCTCCATGTTGATCTTGAGCCGCCCATCCTTGAGCACCTTCAGGTACCGGCCGTACACAGGGTGGGAGACCAGCTCGCAGCACCGCTTCGTGTGCCCTGAGCCCTTGAGCTCCGCCAGCGCCTCGCGCAGGTCCTTCAGGATCTGCTCCCTCCGCAGCCTGTCCCGCTCCGCCTCCTGGGGGTTACGCACCAGGACGTAGCGCACCCGCGCCTCCCCGTCGCCCACCACGACCTCCTTGACCTCCAGGTTCTCCTTGACCTTCTTGTACCGGCCCTGCCGGGCCATGGCTTCCTCCGCCCGCTCGGAGCCGCGCATCTTCTCACCCACGATGTAGTGCCCGCCCGCACGCTGCAGCTGGCGCAGGTTCTCTTCCGACACGAACCCCCTGTCCAGCACCGTTATGACCCTGCCCAGCTTCCAGCCGATGAGGTCCTGCTTCACCTCGGGCACCACGGACATGTCGGCCGTGTTGCCGGGCCAGCACCAGGACCTCACCGGGATGCCCTCCCGGGTGACCGCAAACCCCACCACGATCTGGGGCAGGTCGGGCCGGCGGTCCTTGGAGTGCCCCCTCCGGCGGAATCCATCCTCCTGCTCCGTCTCGAAGTACGTGCTGGTGGTGTCGAAGTAGAGCAGGTCGACTTCCAGGTTCAGAAGGTCCGCCACCTGGCAGAACACTTCCCTCTCGATGGCCTGGCGGGACTCCAGCAGGAAGTCCATGGCGCGGTAAAGGTGCTGCACGGACACCCCGGGCAGGCCCGGGATGAACACCTCCTGGGACACCCACTCCTCCACCGCCAGCTTGCTCATGGGCGCCAGGGCCCGGGAGGCCACCATCGCAAACAGTGCGCGCTCGATGGGGGCGTCGAACCGGCGCTTCCTGAGCAGGCCGGCCAGGGCCTCCTTGATGCCGAGCTGGCTCCACAGCTGGTCGAGCAGGTACGCACCGCCCATCGGCCGCGAGGATATGAACCGGATGCCGTGCCTGCCGTCGAGCTCCGGCCCAAGCCCCAGCTCATCCTCCGGCCCCAGGAACCGCGCGATGCTCCTGGCCAGCCGGCGGAGGGCTTCCTTGTCCACTTCCTCCTCACGGCCGAAGTTGTACAGGATGCGGGCCTTGCACTTGCCGTCGGCGGGGTCCCGGTAGTTGTGGGCCAGCTGTACGTACCGTGCAACAGTACCGTCCTTATTCCTGCGCGTGGTGGTACGTATGTACATGCCCACATTGTAGCGTATGTACGCCAGCGGTGTCAAGCATTGGCAACCGACCGCGTGTAACTACGCACTTCACCGTTCCCAGCCGGGGTCAGCAGCCTGAAACCCGCACTACTACTGCGCCTCACCCCCGGCGGTGTGCCCACATGTGCCTTCCAACTGTCGAACTCCGGTCAGGGTGGCGTAGGCCTGGCGGATCATCTCTTCTTCCAAAAGGGCCTTGGCCTGCTGCAGGCTCATCGAGTCCTGACGGGCGATCTCGGTGGTGCGGGCGGAAGTCCTGATGTTATCGGGGAGGTCGTCTTCTTCGATCAGGTCCGTACGGGCGGTGAGCACAAGCCGTTCCACAAGGTTGCGCAGCTCGCGCACGTTCCCGGGCCAGTTGTAGGCCAGCAGGCACTTCACCGCCCCCGGGGAGAGCTGGCGCCGCAGGCCGAACTCCTCGTTGCACTTGTTGAGGAAGTGGTAGATGAGGGGGAGGATGTCCTCCCGCCGCTGGCGCAGGGGCGGGATCCAGATGGAGAAGACGTTGAGGCGGTAGTAGAGGTCCTGGCGGAAGCGGCCCTCCCGGATGAGTTGCTCCAGGTTCTGGTTGGTGGCGGCTATGATCCTGACGTCTGCCTGCTTCTGGCTGCTGCTCCCCACGGGGAAGAAGCGTTTCTCCTCGATCGCCTGCAGGAGCTTGGGCTGCAGGGACAGGGGCATGTCGCCAACCTCGTCCAGGAACAGGGTGCCCTTGTCGGCCGCAGCCAGCAGCCCGGGCTTGCCTTCTCTCCTGGCACCCGTGAAGGCGCCGGGAGCGTAGCCGAACAACTCCGATTCCAGCAGCGTTTCGGGAATGGCGCTGCAGTTGATCTTGACGAAAGGGGTGATGCCGGCGCTGGCTCAGGGAGTGGATGGCCCGGGCGATCAGGTCCTTGCCCACGCCCGATTCCCCCGTGATGAGGACCGTAGTGTCCACGCGGGCTGCTACGCGGGCCAGGTCCACTGCATTGCGCATGGCGGGGCTATTGTACACCAGCCCTTCGAGGGCGTTGTTCTGTGCCGCCTCGGTGGCGTACCGCTCGAGCATCTGTTGCTGGGCCTGGATCTGCTGCTGCAGACGCGTGAGTTCGGTCACATCGCGGGAGGTACACACCACCATCTTGATGGAACCTGAAGGGTCGAAAACGGGGACCCCTGTGATGACCAGCTTGCGTCCGATCATGGTGTTCTGCTCGATGGTGACCGGCCTTTTTGTCTGCAGGACGAGGGGTGTGACCGCCGGCCAGTACACGCCCTGTTCCTGCAATTCCAGGACGTGTTTGCCCAGCAGTTGACTGACCGGGACGCCGTAGTGCCTCTCGCAGGTGCGGTTGGCGAATATGGTGTAGCCCTGTCCGTCGGTGATGTAGACCTCGTCCTCGATAGCATTGAGGATGTCGTCGAGTTCTTCCGCCGTGAGAGAACCAAGGCCGGTGGTACTCCCCTGTGCCCGAGCTGCAAGTTGGTTGCTGTAGGCATGATAAAGCCGCAAGCCCGCGAATCAAGCGCGTAGGGCGGTTTGAGGGGAGGGTGCGGACGGGGCAGCCGATAGCCGTCCTGGGACACCGAGAGCCCGTGTTTATGTGTGGCTGCCCCCAACGACCCGCCCAGGTGAGCCTAAGAGCCCGGATAGGTGTATGTCGCACAACTCCGTCCGCGCCCACACACCATTCGCGGGGGTGATCCAGTGCGCTACGTTGCCCTTGACGTGCACCAGAGGTACTGCGAGGGCGCAGAGCTGGTCGGCGGAAAACTGAGGCGCTTCCGGTTCCCGAACACACACGCGGACTGGACCCGCCTGGCCAGCGAGCTGACCCCAGACACCCGCGTGGTCCTGGAGGCCACCGGAAACGCCTACTGGGTGTACGATATGATTTCCCAGTGCGCCAGCGAAGTCCTCCTGGCCAATCCCCTGAGGACCAGGGCCATCGCGGAAGCCCGGATCAAGACTGACAAGCTCGATGCGGAAATCCTGGTCAGGCTCCTCGCCGCCGACTTCATACCGGCAGTGTGGATCCCGGACCGGGAACAGCGCCAACTGAGGACCCTGCTCGGCTACCGTGCCAAGCTGGTCAGGCTCCGCACCGCGCTTAAGAACTCCGTCCACGCTGTCCTCTCCCGCAACGGGTACCGGCCTCCGGTGAGCGACCTCTTCGGCAAGAAGGGCAGGCGGTTCCTCGCGGAACTCGTGCTGCCCAAGACGGAGGAGATCATCCTCGGGTCCTGCCTCAAGCTCATCGACGAGCTGGACCGGGAGGTCGCAGCCCTGGAGGGCGAGATTTACGAGCGGGCGAGGCGGATGCCCGAGGTCAAGCTGCTCTTGCGGGTGCCGGGGCTGGACGTCATCAGCATCATGACCATCCTGGCGGAGATGGGGGACGTCTCGCGGTTCCGGTCCCCCAAGAAGATTTGCAGCTACGCCGGGCTCGTCCCCCGGGTTCACTCATCCGGCAAGACGCACTACACCGGGCACATCAGCAAGGCGGGCCGCAGCACCCTGCGGTGGATCCTGGTGCAGGTCGCCCACCGGGCCGTGAA
>JACIYH010000034.1:25506-25809 GCA_014360055.1 Bacillota bacterium
AAGGCTCCCGGCCCTCTGCGGGACTTTTACCTCCGGCTCAAGGCCAAGAAGGGCGCCAAGGTGGCGATCGTAGCGGTGGCCCGCAAGCTGCTGGTGCTGATCTGGACCCTGCTCACCCGCAAGGAGGAGTACCGCGAGCCCAGCCGGTGCTACGAGGCCAGGGTTCGCAAGATGGAACGGCTGGCGCGAGCGTATCCGGTCGCGAAAACGAGCGAGAGGGAGGCTGCGCTCGTGAAACTGCTTGCTGAGGACTCGCCATCGCCGTCAACCGCCCTGCCGCGGGCTTGCGGCTTTTCGTAGGTG
>JACIYH010000035.1 GCA_014360055.1 Bacillota bacterium
GCGTCACGGGTGCTCACCCCCGTTCGTACTGGCAGCACGTTCGCCGGCCGGCTGCCTTTGTCCTCCTGTGCCGGGCCCGCCCACCCGCCCCGCCCGCGACTCGCTGCGCGGGTGGCGGGCGGCGGCAGGTGGCGCTAGCGCCGGCCGGCGCGGGCCAGGAGTTCCTCCCACTTACGGTCGACTTCGGCCTGCAACTCCGCCACCATCCACTCATTGCCGGGGGCGAAGAAGTGGGAGAAGCGGCCCTGCTTCCTGAGCCACTCGGAAACCGGCTTCTTTTCCCTGGGCACGTAGTTCACGGTGACCTTGCCCTTCTCCACCTCGTAGAGGGGCCAGTAGCAGGTCTCCACCGCCAGGCGGGCCATCTCAATGGTCTCCTCCTCGGGGAAGCGCCAGCCCCGCCAGCAGGGGGAGATCACGTTGAGGAACGAGGCACCGTCGGCATCCACCGCCTTCTTCACCTTGCGCATGAGGTCCCGGAAGTTGTGGGGCGACGCCTGCGCCACGTAGGCGGCGTTGTGGTCGGCCGCTATGGCGGTGAGATCCTTGCGGTGCTGCACCTTGCCCTTGTGGGCAGACCCGACGTGGGTGGTGGTGGTCCACGCCCCGAAGGGGGTGGCACCCGAGCGCTGGATGCCGGTGTTCATGTAGGCCCCGTTGTCGTAGCACACGTAGAGCATGCGGTGGCCGCGCTCCAGGGCCCCGGAGAGGGCCTGGAAGCCGATGTCGTAGGTACCCCCGTCGCCCCCGATGGCCACGATGGCCACGTCGAAGTCCGCCGGCAGGTCGCCCCGCCGCTTTCGCGCCTTGAGCGCCGCCTCGACCCCGGAGGCCACCGCCGCCGCGTTCTCGAAGGCGTTGTGGTAATACGGCGTCTTCCAGGCAGTATAGGGGAAGACCACCGAGGATATTTCCAGGCACCCGGTGGGCTGGACGATCACCACCGGCTTCCCCGCCCCCAGCATGACCTGCTTGGCGATGGTGGGGGCGGCGCAGCCGTCGCACAGGCGGTGCCCCGACGTGAGGGGCGACCCCCGGGTGGCCAGTTCCTTCAGGTTGACCGACATCAGTTCCACCCCCTCAGGTCCAGGTAGTTGACGGCCCGGTCCACCCTGCCCGCCTCGGCCACCTGACCCAGGTGGGTGAACACCCGCGCTACCGAAGCCGCGGGCACGTCCCGGCCGCCCAGGCCGTAGATGTAGTTGATCACGGGCAGGAAGACGCCGCGTGTGTAAAGGGCCGCCCGCACCTCGCCGAACACGGGCCCGCCCTCGCCCCCCTGGGTGCCGGCCCGGTCCATGATCGCCACTGCCTTCTTGCCCTTCAACGCCTCCACGATCTCATCGGCGGGGAAGGGACGGAAGCACCTGATGCGGAGCATGCCGGCGCGGATGCCCCGCTCGCGCAAATCGTCGACCACCACCCGCGCGGTTCCGGCGGTGGAACCCAGAACTACCAGGGCCAGTTCGGCGTCTTCCAGACGATACGGGTCGAGCAGGCCGTAGTTGCGGCCGAAGCGCTCGCCGAACTCTCGCCCCACCCCTTCGATGACGGCCCGGGCCCCATCTATGGCCAGCCACTGGGCGTACTTGTGCTCGAAGTGAAACTCGGGCGCCACCAGGGCCCCCAGGGCGGGGGGATGCTCGAGGTCGAGCAGGTCCACCACCGGCCGGAAGGGCCCCACGAACTCCCGCACCTCCTCGTCGTCCAGCAGTTCCAGCCTCTCCACCGAGTGGCTGAGGACGAATCCGTCCAGATTAACCATCACCGGCAGCATGACCTGCGGGTGCTCGGCAATGCGCACGGCCTGGATGACGGTGTCGTACACCTCCTGGACGTTCTCGCAGTAAAGCTGGATCCAGCCCGAGTCCCGCGATCCCATGCTGTCGGAGTGGTCGCAGTGGATGTTGAGGGGGGCCGAGAGGGTGCGGTTGACGTTGATGAGCACGATGGGCAGGCGGTTGCCGGCCGCGATGTAGAGAACCTCATGCATGAGGGCCAGCCCCTGTGACGAGGTGCAGGTGATGGTGCGGGCGCCCGCCGCCGCCGACCCGCAGCAGGCGGACATGGCGCTGTGCTCCGACTCCACCGCCACGAACTCGGTGTTCACCAGGCCGTCCGCGACGAACTCGGCGAACCGTTCCACGATTTCCGTCTGGGGGGTGATGGGGTACGCCGCCACCACATCGGGGTCGATCTGGCGCATGGCCTCGGCGGCGGCGCCGTCCCCGGTGAGTCCAATCAGCCTGGGCATGGTTCTCCTCCTTTCCGCCGCCTAGTAGGCGCCGCCCTCGGCCATGGTCATGGCGCCCTTGACCGGGCACTCGCGGGCGCAGATGCCGCAGCCCTTGCAGTGGTCCTTATCGACGCCCACCACCTTCTGCTCGCGCACCACGATGGCGTCGTCGGGACAGTAGAGCCAGCAGATCATGCAGCTCGTGCACTTCCCGGGATCGTGGATGGGACGGCGCGTGCGCCAACTACCCGTCCTGTACTCGACGGCATTGCCCGGTTCCACCAGGATACCCCCCAGGGGGATCTCGAGCCACCCGGGCAACCCCCGGGGGGGAGCGGCGATCTTGCTTCCGGCTGCCGGCTTGCTTTCCGCCAGTTCGCTCACCCCACCTGCACCTCCTCGTACGCCCGCCTGATGGCCCGCAGGTTGGCCTCCACCACCGGGGGCTTGAAGCGAGCGCCCATACTCTCCCTGAATTCGGCCAGCACGTTGTCGATGCCCACCACACCGGTGATGCGGGACAGGGCGCCCACCATGGGTGTGTTGGGGATGGGACGCCCCAGTTCTTCACTGGAAATGCGCGTAGCATCCACCGCCGCCACCCGCACGCCCCCATCCTTCACCCCCAGCACCCGGCGCAGTTCCTCCACCGGACCGGGGTAGTTCACCACCACGGTGCCAGCCGGCTTCAGGCCGGCCAGCACGTCTACCTGGCCCAGCAGGGTGGGGTCCATCACCGCCACTACGTCCGGCTCCACCACCGCACAGTGCAGGTGGATGGGGGACGGGCTCACCCGGGTAAAGGCCACGATGGGAGCTCCCATGCGCTCCGTCCCGAACTGGGGGAAGGCCTGGAAGTACTTGTTCTCCCGCAGGGCCGATGCCGCCAGGAAGCGGGAGGCCAGCACCGCCCCCTGCCCACCCCGGGCGTGCCACCTGATCTCGATCGCCATCTCCGCCATCTCCTCCTTCCCTCACAGGCATCTCTCTAGTCACCCAGGCGCTGGCCGGGGGCCAGTCCCACCTGGGCCGCGTACTCCGCCGCGGGGAGCTTGGGACCGGTTTCCGCACCCAGCCTCTTGAGCAGCACCACCCCCTCGCCGGCCGCCACCAGGACCCCGGCGGCCGACACCTCCAGGATCTCACCCGGCACGGCGCCCGAGGCCGCAGGGCCCGGCATCTCCCCGGGCGCACCGGGTACCGCCGCGGCGGAGACGGCGCCGGGAAGGGCAGACTCCCACACCTTCACCTTCTCGCCGCCGCGGGTGGTCCAGGCTCCGGGCCGGGGGGCGGCACCGCGGATGAGGTCGTGGACGCGCCGCGCCGGCTGCGACCAATCGATGCGGGTGTCGCTCTCCTTGATCACCGGCTGGAAGGAAGCCAGGGCCTCGTCCTGCCTGATACGAGGGGCCCTCCCCTCCCGGATGAGCCGGACCGCCTCCGCGATCATCTCCACACCCAGGGGGAACAGTTTGTTGTAGTACAGGGATGCCGACGTATCGTCGGGGCCGATCTCTACCCGTCGCTGCAGGATGATGTCGCCGGTGTCCACGCCCTCGTCTATGTAATGGATGGTGACACCGGTCTCCCTTTCCCCGTAAATAATGGCCCAGTTGATGGCGGTACCCCCCCGGAACTTGGGCAGCAGGGAGGGGTGGTAGTTGATGCCCCCCAGCCGGGCCAGTTGTATAATGCGGCCCGGCACGAACTCGGTGACGTAGGCCAGTACCAGCAGATCGGGAGCAAGGTCCTGTACCCATTCGTACACGCGGTTGCCTTTCAGGTTGCGGGGTTGCAGGCAGGGAATCCCCCGCGCCTCCGCCAGTTCCCGCACCGGGTTGGGCTTACCACCGGGAACCTCCGGCACGGTGATGACGCCCACCACCTGCTCTCCCTGGTTGAGCAGGGCCTCCAGGGAGGCGCGCCCGAACGCCTCCTGACCGATCAAGATTATGCGCATGCCTGTGTCCCTCCGTCCCACATAGCGAAACTCGGTTGCACATTATGACCAAAAAAGGGGTACCTCAAGCGCCTTCCCCGTTGTAACCCAGCCGGCGGGAGATGCGCAGCGCGGTGGCCCTGACCAGGCGCGCCACCTCCCCGATGCGCTCCCGGCTGAGCCGCACCGCCGGACCGGACACGCTCAGCGCCGCCACCACCTCCCCCCGGTAGTTGCGCACCGGTGCCGCCACGCACCGGATGGCCTCCTCATGTTCGGTGTCATCGATGGCGTACCCCTGGCCCGCCACCCGCCGCAGGTGATCCTTGAGTTGCTCCGCGTCGACGATGGTGTTGCTGGTGTAGCGCGTGAGCCCGCGGGTAGCGATAATGCGGTCCAGTTCCGGTTCGGGCAGGTGCGCCAGGAGGACCTTGCCCATGGCCGTGCAGTGGGCGGGGGCCCGCTTCCCCAACTCGGAGTACATGCGCACCGTCTGGGGACTCTCCACCTTCTCGATGTAGACCACCTGGCCCTCGTCGAGGATACCCAGGTGGGCCGTCTCCAGGGTCTGATCCACCAGTTCTTGCAGGAGAGGCCGCGCCTCCTGGCGCAACTCCATCCTGTTGAAGAACCAGGATCCCAGCTCGAACACCTTCAGCCCCAGCCGATAGCGCCCCGTGTCCGCATCACGCTCCACGTAGCGCCGCTTCCCCAGGGTGGCCAGGAGGCGGTGCACTGTGCTCTTGTGCAGGCCCAGTTCCCGCGACAGATCGGCAAGCCGCGCCGGCTGGCGCTGCGCCGCCAGCGCCTCCAGTACGTCCAGGGCCCGCTCCAGGGCCTGCACCCCCCGGGCACCATCCTGCTCCCGCCCCAGTACCCTCACCCCTTCCGAATCGTGTCCCTCAGCCCGCGGCTGCCTGCGCGGACAACCGACGGGGTCGCACTCGATTCATCCACTTCGACGTGCAAGCCCCGATTCCTTCTTTCTGTTGCATAGCATGGGACAAGGGTTCAGGGCCGGAAACGCCCAGAAACCGGCGCACAACCGCCATGCTACGCCGGTGGGCGGCAACACCCCTGCTGCACGGGACATCCCCGCGAGGAGGGCCTTCGCCTCCACAGGAACCCGCCACCGGTTGGTAAGGAGGGCTGCGCAGGAACGCCGCCCGGCCGAGGCGAATCTCTGCCTGACAGCGGCGGGATCTCCATCCGGCCAACAACAGCAGGCGGTGGTGAAAAAGGTGACTCAGCCGTTTTCCAGCCAGGTCAAGGAGGCCCTGACCAACCAGACGCTGCGCGACGTCCTGGGGCGCTTTGCCGACGCCTTCGTCGTCTCGCGGCGCGACGTCCTGGCTGGATACGATTTCGCCGCCCTGCGCGACCAGGTGGCCGCCATTAAGGATAACGCCATCGCGCGCCTGCCGGAGCTGGCTGACCAGTTCGAGCGGGCGGCACGCAGCCGGGGGATGGTGGTATTCCGCGCTCCCGACGCGCGTGCGGCGGTGGCATACGCGGTGAACCTGGCGCGCGAGAAGGGTATCACCCGCGCGGTCAAATCCAAGTCCATGGCTTCCGAGGAGATCGACCTCAACCACGCCCTGGAAGCCGCCGGCGTACGGGTGGTGGAGACCGACCTGGGTGAGTGGATCATCCAGCAGTTGCGGCAACGCCCCTCCCACATGGTGATGCCCGCCCTGCACCTCGACCGGGAACAGGTGGCCTCGGTCTTCACCCGGGCGCTCGGGCGCCCCGTGGACCCCGACATCGGGGCCATGGTGCAGGAGGCGCGCGGTATCCTGCGCGAAGAGTTCCTGCAGGCCGGCATGGGGATCTCGGGGGCTAACGTGGCCGTTGCCTCCACGGGGACGCTGGTCATCCTCACCAACGAAGGCAACGCCCGCCTCACCACCACCCTCCCCGCCCTGCACGTGGCCATCGTCGGTTACGAGAAGCTGGTCCCCACCATGGCGGACGTGATCCCCATCCTGCGCATACTGCCGCGTAACGCCACCGCCCAGCATCTCACCAGCTACGTGTCCCTGATCTCGGGGCCCTCCCCGTCGGCGGCGGGGCCCAGAGAGATACACGTCATCTTGCTGGACAACGGGCGCCTGCAACTGGCCCGTGATCCCACCTTCCGCATCCTGCTCCGCTGCCTGAGGTGCGCTGCCTGCCTGAACGTGTGTCCGGTGTTCGCGCTGGTGGGTGGGCACGTGTTCGGCGGCACCGCGTACACCGGGGGGATCGGCAGCCTGCTCACGGCTTTCCTGGGCGGTCCGGACAACCTGGCCCTGGCGCACAAGCCCCAGTCCCTGTGCACCGCCTGCGGGAGATGCCTGGAATACTGTGCCTGCGGGCTTCCCATCCCCGAACTCATCCTTGAGTTGCGCCGCCGACTGGCCGCCACCATGCCCCTACCTCCCAGCGACCGCCTGGTGGCCGCCCTGACCGCCCGGCCCGCCCTCATGCGCGCCGGGCTCGCCGTGGCGCGGGTCACCTCCCGGCCCCTGCAGGCCGGGGGCATGACGCGCACCGGTCCCATCCTGCGAGAGGCTACCTCTTTCCGCAGCCTGCCCGCCCTGCGCCCGCCGCTGGCCTCGCAACTCCCTCCCGGGATCACCGCCCCCGCGAGCGCCGGCCCCGCGACGGCCGCCCCAACGACCCGCACGGCGGCGCCTGCGGCCCCGGCGACTACCACCCGGGTGACCGCCCGCGCTGCAGCCCCGGTGGCGCCCTCCCGCGAGGCGGAAGCGGTCAAGACGGTAGCCTTCTATGCGGGATGCCTGGTGGAGCACGTGTATCCAGAGATCGGCCGGGCGGCTATGGAGGTGCTGGGCCGGGCCGGATTCCACGTCATCTACCCGCGCGGGCAGGGGTGTTGCGGTGCCCCAGCCATCTACACCGGGCAGGACGCCTCCCGCCCCGCCCGCTATCACACGGGGCGGCTGCTGGACTCGGGTGCCGATGCCGTGGTCACCTGCTGTCCGACCTGCGCGGTCGCCCTGAAGTTCGACTTCACCCGGGTGCTGGCGGGCGATTCCCGCTGGGAAGAGCAGGCGCGGGCCCTGGCCGCCCGCACCTACGAATTCTCCCAATTCCTGACCGCCCGGGACATCCCCCTCACCTCGCTGTTCGGCCCTCGGGGGCACCCACCGCGCGCGAGCGGGGCACAGGCTGAGCCAGGTCACGAAACACGCCCGGAGCCCGCTCACGGGACACACCTCGAGTCGGACGGTGAGGTGCGCACGGTCACCTACCACGACTCCTGCCACCTGCGCTACCGCCTGGGGGGCGGGGATGCTCCCCGCCGTCTCCTGAGCGACCTCCCCGGCTTCACCTACCGGGAGATGTCCCACGCCGACCGTTGCTGCGGTTTCGGCGGCACCTATTCGTTCAAGCACCCTGCCGTGTCGGCCGCGCTGCTGGAACAGAAGCTGGAGTGGATCAGGGGCGCGCAGGCCGATGTGGTGGCGGTGGCCTGCCCCGGCTGCCTGATGCAAATCCGGGGAGGCCTCTACCGCAAGGCCTCCCCGCAGAGGGTAGTGCACATCGCCCAGTTGCTGGCCGCCGCCCGCGCCCCGTAGAGCCGCTCAGCGCACGCCTTCGGGCGTCGGTTCGGGCGTCGCGTACTCTTTTTCCAGCGGGTCAGGGCTACCTGCCCCGCGCTCAGATTTCCTGGGCGGGGGCCGGCCGGGCGGGCGCCGGGATCACCTCGGGAGCGGGAGCGGGGGCACGCTTCTCCTTGCCTTCCTGCTCACCCGCGGGCGGGGTCCCCGGCACGGGCTGCTTACTTGGTACGGGTAGCCCGGCCAGCAGGGCGTCGAGTTCGGGGCCTTCCAGGGTCTCCCGTTCCAGCAGCGCACTGGCCACCCGGTCCAGCGTGTCGCGGTGGTCGCGCAGAAGCTGCATGGCACGGCTGTAGCAGGCGTTTACGATGGTCCGCACTTCTTTGTCGATGGCCGCCGCCACCTCTTCGGAGTAGTTGCGTTCGCGGGCGATATCGCGCCCCAGGAACACCAGTTCCTCCTTGGTCCCAAAGGTGAGCGGCCCCAGGGTCTCGCTCATGCCGTACTCGGTGATCATGCGCCGCACCAGCTTGGTCACCGTCTCCAGGTCGTGGGCGGCCCCCGTCGACACCTCGTCGAAGACCAGTTCCTCCGCAGCCCGGCCCGCCAGTGCAGATGTGATGCGGTCCATGAGTTCCGCCTTGGTCATGATATAGCGGTCCTCGGTGGGCAACTGGAGCACATATCCCAGGGCCGCCCCCCGGGGGATGATGGAGGCCTTGTGCACGGGATCGGTGCCGGGGAGCAACTTGGCCACCAGCGCATGGGCACCCTCGTGGTAGGCGATCACCCGGCGCTCTTTCTCGCTCATCACCCGGCTCTTCTTCTCCGGGCCGGCCACCACGCGGTCGATGGCGTCCTCCAGATCCTCCATGGTGATCTTGCGCCGGCGCTGGCGGGCGGCGAGCAGGGCGGCCTCGTTCACCACGTTCTCCAGGTCGGCCCCGGTGAAGCCCGGGGTCCGGCGCGCCACTACCTCCAGGTCGACCTCTTTGTCCAGGGGCTTGTTACGCGTATGGATGCGCAGGATCTCCAGCCGGCCCTTTAAGTCGGGCCGGTCGATGACCACCTGGCGGTCGAAGCGGCCCGGCCGCAGGAGAGCGGGGTCCAGGACATCGGGCCGGTTGGTGGCGGCCATCACGATGATACCCTCGTTGGTGGAGAAACCATCCATCTCCACCAGCAGCTGGTTCAGGGTCTGCTCCCGCTCGTCGTGGCCGCCGCCGTACCCGGCGCCCCGCTGGCGTCCCACCGCGTCGATCTCGTCGATGAACACGATGGCGGGCGCGTGCTTCTTGGCCTGCTCGAACAGGTCTCGCACCCGCGAGGCACCCACACCCACGAACATCTCCACGAAGTCCGAGCCGCTGATGAAGAAGAAGGGGACACCCGCCTCTCCCGCCACGGCGCGGGCGACGTGGGTCTTGCCCGTACCGGGGGGACCCACCAGCAGCACCCCCTTGGGGATGCGCGCCCCCATCTCCAGGTAGCGCTTGGGGTGCCGCAGGAAGTCCACGATCTCCTTCAGTTCTTCCTTGACCTCATCCACCCCGCCCAGATCGGCGAAGGTGACCTTCTTCTTGTCCTCGGACACCAGCCGCGCCCGGGAACGCCCGAACTGCATTACCCGGCTGCCGGTGCCCTGAGTCTGCTGCATGAGGAGGAAGAACACCCCGGCGATGAGGAGCACGGGCAGGATGGTGGTGATGAGGGCCATCCACCAGGGGGGATCCTGGGGCAGGCGGAACTTGATGATCACACCTTTCTCCTGCAGCATGGCGTAGAGGGCAGGGTCATCGGGGAGCACCACCCGGAAGCTCTGCCCGGACTTGAGGCGACCGCTGGTTTCGCCCTTTGAGGTCACGATCTCCACGTCGCTGATCTGTCCATCTTTCGCGTACTGAAGGAACTGATTGTAGGTGATCTCCTGGACGGGGGCGTGCTGGGAGAAGTAATTCACGGCCACGATGGTCAGGAACAGGATGACCACGTATACCGCCAGTGTGCGAAATGCCCGGTTCACCTCATGCCCCCCTTTCTTGATCGTCTTCGAAACCGTGCGCTTCCAGGACCAGCACATCACGGGTGGCGGGCGTTACCCGGAAGCGATGGTCGATACGGTACCCCACCACCCACACGATTTGATCTCCAGACAAAACAAGCGGGATACGTTGCCTCTGCACCCGCGGAACCTTCTCGTCCACGAAGAAGTCGTGGATCTTCTTGGGCGACTCCATCCCCAGGGGAAAGAACCTGTCGCCCGGTCGCCACGAACGCACCAGCAACACGGCTCCCGTCTTATTATAGTCCAGCACGGCGCGCCGGGCAAGGCGCTCGCCGCCGCCGGGCGCAACGGCACGCTGCCATTCTCCCTCGCCTGCGATGTCGGCGCGCTGCCATTCTCCCTCGCGTACGATGCCGGCCGAGATGACCAGGCCCGCCTCGGGCACTTCCACCAGCCCGGGAACGGGTAGATGGTAACGATAGGCGACGGCCCTTTCCCCACCCTCCCGGCCGATGACCAGTCCCTCCGGGCCCAGCCGGGCCACCACACCACCGGGGAGATGTGTCTCTCCCTCCAGGGCACCGGCCGCCGTTGGGGCCGGCGCGCCCGGGCCATCAACCGGCGCCTCCCACTGTTCCCCGGGGCTGTCGGGCCGGCCCGCCAGCCGGTACTCCCCCAGCAGGTCGAGCACCGCCTGTACGTGCCCCCACCCCAGTTGGCGGCCCGGTCCTTTGACGGCCAGGACGGCCCGCCGGATCACCCGGCGGCGCAGGGCCGGGTGGAGGGCGGCCAGCACCCCGGGGTCGAGCACCAGGTTCTCCCCGCGCCGGCTTGCCACCCGGGACAGGGTCTCGCCTTCCACCTCCCGCAGCCACTCCACATCTGGACGGAGTACCTCGGCCAGTTCCGCCAGTCGCTCCCGCACCCGGGGTCCGGCCACTTCCTCCAGGCCGGGCAGCAGGCGGTGACGTACCCGGTTGCGCAGGTAGGAAAGGTCCAGGTTGTAGGGATCGGTGCGCCAGCTCAGCCCCTGGGCCCGGCAGTACTCCTGCAGTTCCGCCCGTCCCACGGCAAGCAGGGGGCGCACGACGGTACCCCTCACGGGAGGGATACCGGCCAGGCCCTCCACGCCCGCCCCGCGCAAGAGGCGCATGAGGACCGTCTCCGCCTGGTCGTCGCGGGTGTGCCCCAGCGCGATGCGCCGGGCACCTACCCTTTGTGCCAGGTGCTCCAGAAATTCGTACCGCGCCTCCCGGCCCGCCTCTTCCAGGCCCAACCGCCGGGAGGCGGCCCGGGCCGCCACGTCTTCCCTGCCCACGGTGATGGGTACGCCTAATGAAGCGGCCAACTGCGCTACGAAACGGGCATCCTCCTCTGCCTCCTCACCGCGCAGCAGGTGGTTGAGATGCCCGGCGTGGAGCTGAAGTTGCCACCGGGGTGCCAGGCGGCAGAGGAGGTGCAGCAGGGCCACAGAGTCAGACCCGCCCGACACCGCCACCACCACCGTGTCCCCCGGCGAGAACATGTGGTGGCGCCGGGCATAAGCCATCACCGTCTGGTAAACATCCCTCATGGAGCTTCCCCGTACAGAGTTTCACCAGTTGGTGCCCGTTTCCTTCCCTCACCACCCGCCGCACCATCCCCCCGGCACCGTGCCGCTGGCCGCGCCCCGCACCGCCCGCCATCGCGCCGCCCCGCCAGATCCCGCACCGCACTGCACCGCGCTGCGGCGCGCCGCCCCGCGCAAAACGGGGCCGGAGCGCGCGTGGCACACGGGGAGCGGGTTGGTCCCGCGGCGCCAAAAAAGAGGGGAGCGGGCTTCCGCCCACTCCCAAGGGGTTGGGAGAGGTCGCCAAGACTGTCAATCCGCGGTGACCTCAGGGGTCGCCAGCAGTCTGCCGGACGCCCCGCGCTACCCATCTTATGCGGGGGGCAGTACCCGCAACACCACGAGTGCCACGTCGTCGCCCAGGGGGCGGCGTCCGCGGTCGGTCGCCCTCTTAAACAGGCGCTCGGCCAGATCGGCAGCGGTGAGGGTGCCCGTGCGACTCAACCAGGCGAGCACCCAGTCTTCGTCCCGCCCCCCTCCACCGTCCCACAATCCGTCGGTCGCCATCACCAGCAGGTCCCCCGGACCCAGGCTGAACGACTGCGCTTCGGCACGCACCACAGGGAGGATGCCCACCGGCCAGGAGGGGGAATAGAGGGGTGTCACTTCCCGGCCCCGCTTCAGGTACGAGGGGGCACCTCCCATCTTGAGGATGCTGCCCTGCCCCGTGCGCAGGTCCAGCACGGCGGCGTCCAGGGTGACGAACCTGTCCTGCCCTTCGTGGGGCTGCAGGACCAGGTTGGCCAGCCTGGCGGCCAGACCCAGGTCGAAACCGGCCTCCACCATGCGCGCGACCAGGGTACACAGGGACTGGCTGCTGCGGTGCGCCTCCTCGCCCACCCCCATGCCGTCGGAGACGGCCAGGAGCAAGCGGTCGTCGTCCAGTTCCCTCACCAGCACGGCATCGCCCGGGGTCCGCTCTCCGTACCGGGGCAGACAGAGGGAACTCAGGTCGTAGGCCAGGGGATGCACCTCTGCGGCCGGACTGGGCGGCGCCGCCGCCTCGTCCGCCATCCTCCCCATGATGCGGGCCAGGCTGGCCACCTGCTCGTGCATGAGCCCGCAGTACTCCTGCACCCTCTCCTGCCAGTGACGCCGGGCGTGGTACAGTTCCCCCAACCCGGCCACGGCCGCCACCAACTGCTCGGCGTGCGGGCACCGCTGCCGCATGGCCTCGGGCAGATCGGTCAGAGCAGGCCTTCCACCCCGTTCCGCCACCTCCAGCAAACCCAGGATGGCGCGGTAGGTATGGTGAAACTCCTCCTCCCAGCAGACCCTGAACCCGCTGCAGCGGTCGCAGAGGTGGAAAGCGACCGGACCCGCGAACTCCCACAGCTTCTCCCCCCGCGACGGGCTCACGCAGGAGGCCAGACCCTGATCGAGGTCCGCCAGCAGCCGGGAGATCCCCTTGAGTCGCTGCACGATGCGGTCATGCAGGTGACGCTGCCGCGTCACCCCCAGTTCCACCTCCCCCGCCCCGCGGAATGCCGCCCGGGCTGCCCGCAGCCACGCCCCCGGGATGGCGGCAAACAGCACGACCGCCGCCGCACCCTGCGCCACCACCAGGCCGGCCGGTGCATGGGGGTAGCAATGGAAAGTCATGAGCAGGGCCCCCATCACTCCCCCCACGCCGGCGGCCACCCGGCCCAGTTCCCGGAACACTCCGGCCGCCAGGCCGGCGAAGGCGGGGATGGCCACCGCCCACGCCGCCCCGGGAGCCCCGGTGACCAGTCCCGCCACCACACCCGCCGCCGCCCCCATGCCGGCGCCACCCGCATGACCTGCCACCATGGTGAGGAGGAGCACCATGACGCCCTCTACGCGCAGGGGACCCAGGGAGACGCCCGCAGTACCGGCCACCGCCCCCGCACCCAGCACAGAGAGGGCCAGGAGTTGTTCCATGCCACCGGGACCGCGGTTCCCCCGGGCCGACACCCCCGCCACCTCGTCGCCGTAAGGCCGGAGCGGCAGGGCGTACGTGCTCACCAGGGTCAGCAGGAAAGCCAGGCAGGACTCGGCCAGGGCGAGGGCCAAATCCACAGGGGTGGGACCGGCAACCACGGCTGCCGCCGACCTGACCGTGGCCGTCAGGCAGAAGGCGATCGCCCCCGGCCCCAGGGGGTTGGCTCCCGCCCGGACGGACAGGCGCACCACCAGCAGGTGGGCGAACAGGAGCAGGAGCCCCAGTTCCAGGCCCAGCACGGGCTCGCGGGTAACGGCACCGGCCACCAGGGCCAGCGCTACCGGAAGACGGCCCCGGGGCCGGGAGCGGGCCACCGCCAGGTAGAAGGGCAGCCCGAAGGGGTACAGCGAACCGAACAGCCGGGCCCGGGCGAGCAACACACCCAGCAACAACAGGGGCCACAACCTGTCCCCCAGCAGCCTGGTGGCAGCCGCCACCAGGGGCTGGGGGCGGGTACGGGCCCAGCGCCAGGTGCCGACCCATCTGGCGTAGGAGCCGTTGGCCAGGGTTTCCGCCCCTGGAACATTATAGAAGGCGGGGGCGTGCACCCTTTGTCGGCCGGTGCGTAATCAAAAGATTTTCTAACGTCATTTTTCGGGCGCGAGGGAGGTGAGATCTTGGCCGACGTCATCATTCGCGACCCCGTACACGGGGACGTGGCGGTTTCCGTCGAAGAGGCGGCCGTGCTGGACACCTGGCCCATGCAAAGGTTGCGGGGCATCAAACAGGTGGGGACCGCCTACCTGGTCTACCCCGGGTGCACCCACACCCGGTTTGACCACTGCCTGGGTACGCTGGCGGTGGTGCAGCGCCTCCTCGCGGCCCTGGCCTCGCGGGGGTATACCCCGGACGCCGGTCTGGCCCGGCTGGCCCGCATGACGGCACTGGTCCACGACATCACCCACCTGCCCTTCGGTCACACCTTCGAGGATGAAACCCGCATCTTCCCCCGCCACGACACGCCCGCCCGTTTCACGCGCTTCCTGCGGGAAGGGCCCACCGGTGACGTGCTGCGCCGCCTGGGCCTGGACGAGGACGTCTGCGCCGTCCTCTCCGGCGACGGACGCGCCCGCGGCATCCCCGCCTGGGTGGGAGAAGTGGTGGCGGGGGCGGTGGACGCCGACCTGCTCGACTACGTGCGCCGCGACGCCTACTACGCCGGGCTGCGCCAGGCCTACGACGACCGCATCTTCGCCTACTTCGGGCTCACCGGGGACCGGCTCACCTTCAACCTCACCCGCCACGGCATGGTGCGTCCCGACGCCCGCTCCGAGTTATCCCACCTGCTCCGGCTGCGCTACTTCCTGACCGAGCGCCTCTACCAGCACCACGCCAAGATCGCCGCCGGGGCCATGGTGGCCCGCGCGGTGGAACTGGCCACGCGCCAGGGCCTGACCGAGGAACACCTCTACGACCTTACCGACGAAACCCTGCTCTACTCCCTCCCCGACCGCGTACCCGGGGGTTCCCCCCATCCCGGCATCTCCTTCCTGCTGGGGGCCGTGCGCGAGCGACGCCTCTACAAGCGCGCCTACGTCCTTTCCCTGGACGGCATCGGACCCGCCGCCCAGCAGGACCTGATCACCCGTTTCCGGTATCAGCCCGCCGCCCGGCGCGCCCTGGAGGAAGAACTCGCCCGTGTCGGCGGGGCCGGGAGCGGGACGGATACCGGGTCGCGCGGGGCCGGTGTGCCGGCTGAGGCGGCGGTCATCGTCTACTGCCCGGAAGCCACGGCCATGAAAGAGGCCGCCGTGCCCGTCCTCACGCCCTCCGGCCTGCGCCATTTCAACGAGCCGGACGTGGGGGGCCGCGAGATCACCTGCCTGGACGAGATGTACCGCCACCTCTGGCGCTTCTACATCTTCGCCCCGGCCGGGCTGGCCCCCGCCGTGGGGAGGGCAGCAGAGGAGGCCCTGGGGTTCCCCAACGAGCACCTCCCGGCCCCGTAAAGTGCGCGGCAGGGTTAGGGGCGGCGCTGTCGGGCCAACCGGCGCGTCCAGTAGCTACCAAAGTAGGACAGGGCCCAATCGTAGATCAGGAAAACGGCGTTGACGGCCAGGAGCAACACCAGCACGGCGGCGGGCACCGGTCCCGCCCAACCCGGCAGCGGGGGGCCGAACCCCTCCTGCCAGCGGGGCCAGGCCCACCCGCCCACCGCCCCCTCCAGGGGTTGCGGCAGGACGACCAGGGCCAGCCCCAGGCAAAGGTTGAAACCCAGGAGCTTGATCGCCCAGGCCAGGGGACGGAGGCGCAGCCGCTCAACCCCGTACTTAACCACGGCGTAGGGGCCGAAGAACCCCCAGAAGGCCAGCGTCCACGGACCCACGGGCAGAAGCAGGAAAACCAGGAGTGCCGCCGCCACCGTCGCCAGTACGGCCATCCCTGCCCCAGCCTCGAGGGCGAGGATGTACAGTACCAGGCTGCTGGCGCCCAGGAAGAACAGGCGGTTGGTGGGCACCGTCACCGCCAGGTACACGAGCAGCACCGCCGCCGCCACCATCAGGGCAGCCAGGGTAACCCCCCGGGTACGCAGTGGGTCGCCAGCCCCCTGGCGCGTAGACGGTCCTAGCAGCACTGGATGAGGTCCCCTCCACAGGCTTCACACATGCAGTCGGCACACCAGAGCGTCGTGCACACCGTACAGGGGTCAACTCCCTGCCGGGGCCGCCCCGCCGCCTGATAGCTCCGACCGGCCGCCTCCATCTGCTCCACCGCCTGCCGGTACTCGTAGTTTCCGGGGGCGGCCGCCGCCGCCTGGCGGAAAAGGTGGTAGGCCTGGTCGTACCAGCCCTTGCGCAGGGATATGACCCCCTTGAGAAACATCCACTCGGGGTCACGGGGATTCAGGTTGCGGAGCAGATCCTCGGCCCGATCCAGATCCCCCAGGTCGATCAACTGGCGCACCCGGGCGTAATCGGCCGCCGTGCCCGTGCTGTACCGTCCACCGGCCCGGGCTTCGCCCGTGGCATCGCCCGCGGGGCGGCCACCCGTCCAGGAGGGGCCGGAGCGTCGCTGCCGCTCGGACATGAGGTATTCGTAGGCCTCATTGATCTCGCGCAGCTTCTCCTCGGCCAGCCCCGCCAGGGGATTGTCCCGGTAGCGGTCAGGATGGTACTTCTTGACCAGTTCGCGGTAGGCCCGCTTGATCTCCGCCTCGCTGGCACCCGGCTTCAGCCCCAGCACCTCGTAAGGATCCTTCAACGCACCCGCCTCCCCGGGGTCCCGCCAGTACCCGTTCGGTCTGTTCCCGCAAACCCAGGTACACCACGTTCTCGATCAACCCCCGGTTGCTCTCCAGGGGCAGGAGGTCCACCACTTCGGCCATACGGGCCAGGCACTGGGTGAGCACGAACTCCACCCGCTCCCGCGCCCGCTCCCTCACCTGCCCCGCCGCCAGGACCTCGCCGGCGAAGAGAACAGCAATGGGATTGTAGCGACCGACGGCGATGTCCTCCTCCAGGTCGGCCATGGCGTCGGCAGTGTAGACCCATTTACCCAGGTTGTAGCCCAACAGGCGCAGTCCTTCCCGGAGGGACGGGCTCATCGCCCCGTCACCCGGCCGCGGCCGCCACTCCCCCGGGCCGGGGGCCAGCTCGGCCAGCAGGCGGGCGAAGGGGTCGGCCGCCAGGTCCAGGTCGGCGCACCGTTCGCGCTCCCGGGCGGCTTGCAGCGCCAGGTATTCGTTCACCGCCCGCGCCTGCTCCGGATAAAGGGATACCGCCCGGCGGGCGGGGGCGCCCAGGAACCGGGCGGCGGCAGCCGCGCCCGTCGCTCGCAGGCGAGCGGACAGTCTCCGGCCCGCGTCGACCACGTTGTCCCGCATCTGGTGGTAGGCCAGCAGGACGTTCATAGCTGCTGCGTAGCGCTGCTCCACCGGCGCCACCACCACCGGCACGGGCTTCCACGGGGGCAGGGGGCACCTCACCCGGCGGTAAGCAGGTGGCCCCTCCCGCAGGGACGTAAGCACGAGGAGCAGGAAGGCCCCTTCGTAGCTCACCGTCAGGCGGGCCCGGCAGCCCCCGAGCTGGGCCAGCCCCACGCACAAACCGCAATAGTGGGCCTTGAATACCTGGTATTCACGGACCTTCAGTTCTGCCCGATCCGGGCGGATATAGCCGAACACAGGGATGACTTCGTCGGCGCAGGGCCACCCTCCTCCTCGGCAACGCCCACCCACAGGCTGACGAGGGAGACCCAGCAGTAGGGGCGCAGGACCGGCCAGCGGGCCACAGGGCGTCGTCCAGCCGGGCGAGGGTGGGGATCACGCTGCCGCCCCAGTTCAGAGGGAGGTACTTCTTCAGGAAGAACAGGGGGATGGTGAGCAGGTAGTGCTCCTCGTGGCTCACCCGCTCGAAGTGCCGCCCCCACCCCTCGATCTCCCGGACCAGGAAGGGTCGCTCAAAGCGGCTGCGCCGGTCGGGTGTGAGCCTGCGGAAAAGCCGCAGGATAGGGTTGTGACCCAGGGGCTCCTCGAACAGCGCCCGGCCTCCCGGACGCAGGACCCGGCGAATCTCCCCCAGGGCGCGGGGCACGTCCAGGTGGTGCAGGATGCCGGTGCCCACCACCAGGTCGAAGCTGGCATCTGCGAAAGGCATGGCCTCGGCGTTCATCCTCACCGTGGTGACCCGGTGGGCCACCCCGTACTTCTCACTCAGCCGGCGGGTCTGCGCCAGCATCCCCTCCGAGATGTCGCCCGCGGTGACCAGCGCCCCCCGCCTGGCGAGGGTGACGGAGAGGCGACCCAGCCCGCAACCCACGTCCAGCACCTGAAGGCCGGACACGTCCCCCAGCAGTGCGAGCATGCGCTCCCGCATCAGTCTCATGCTGTCGAAGCCCCGGTCCAGGTCGACGTCCTCGACCCGCAGCCGCCGGCTGAACTTCTCCCCCAACTCTTCTTCCGCCCGCAGCCTTTCGGGCTCTTCCACCCGCAACCTTCTGCGTTCTCCTTCCCCCGTAACCTTCGGGAGTACTGTCCGGACCACACCCACCGCATGATAACACATCTGCCCCGCCTCGACTCCCCCCGCACACGAGGCAGCGGGGGCGTCCGGCAGCCGGCACCCCGGGTGGGGGTGGGGGGCGAAGGCACAATGCGGGGCGGCGGTAAGGGGCAGGGCGTCAGGCGGCGGTGAGGCGGCGGTGGAAGCGCCGACCCAGCCAGCGGGCTCCCAGGTTGAAGGCCAGCACCACCAGGATGAGCACCGCTGCGGCACCGTCCCCCACCTGGCGCAGGTCGGGGATGAGGCCCTCGGCGTTGACCTTCCAGATGTGGACCGCCAGCGTTTCCGCGGGACGGAAGGGATTCAGCGGCGAGGAGGGGTGGGCGGGGTTCCACAGCCCGAAGTGGAGGCGGGGGCTGCTCATGCCTGCCGTGTAGAGCAGGGCCGCTGCCTCTCCGAAGACGCGTCCCGCCGCGATGATCACCCCCGTGAGGATGCCGGGGAAGGCGCAGGGGACCACTACCCTCCACACGGTCTGCCACTGGCTGGCCCCCAGGGCCAGGCTTCCCTCGCGCAGGTCGGTGGGCACGTTCCGCACGGCCTCCTCGGAGATGCGCACGATGAGGGGAAGGTTGATCACGGTGAGAGCCAGAGCCCCCGCCATGAGGGAATATCCCCAGCCCGTGAGCACCACGAAGGCCAGCAGGCCGAACAGGCCCACCACGATGGAGGGGAGAGAGCTCAGGGTCTCGATACTGAAGCGGATGGCCTCCGTAAGCGGGCCCGGCCGGGCATACTCGGCCAGGTAGACGGCGGCCAGGAGGCCGATGGGGACGGTCACCGCCATGGACAGGACCAGCAGGTAGAAGGAGTTGAACAGCTGGGGACCAATGCCCCCGCCCGCGTGGATGGTCTCCGGAGGCGAGGTCAGAAAGTGCCAGGAGATGTGCCTGCCGCCATGGTACAGGATGTACCCCAGCAGGCCCCCCAGCAAGGCGATGAGGACGATGGCTGCCAGCCAGAACAGCGCGGTGGCGATGCGGTCGGCGGTGCAGGCGTTCACAGCTTCACCCCCCGCCGTGCCATGAGCTTGATGGCCACGATGAAGCCGCACGAGATGAGCAGGAGCAGCAGGGCCATCGACCAGAGCACGTTGTTCCAGAGGGAACCCATCACGGTGTAGGGCATGTCCATGGTGATGGCGCTGGTGAGGGTGGTGACCGGGTCCAGCAGAGAGCCGGGGATCTTGCGGGTGTTGCCGATCACCATCTGCACGGCCAGGGCTTCGCCGAAGGCGCGCGCCAGGCCCAGCACCACCCCGGCTATGATGCCGGTGCGGGCTGCCGGCAGCAGCACCCGCCGGATGGTCTGCCAGCGGGTGGAGCCCAAGGCGTAGGCAGCCTCCTTGAGATCTACCGGCAGGGCACGCAGGCTGTCGGCCGAGACGGTAAAGATGGTCGGCAGGATCATGACCGCCAGCACCAGGAAACCTGCCAGCAGGCTGAACCCCAGACCCCCGATGTGGTCGCGCACGAAGGGCACCAGGATGGTGAGACCCAACCAGCCGTACACTACCGAGGGGATGCCGGCCAGCATCTCCAGGGCGGGCTGCAGGGCCCGCTGCCCCCAGCGGGGGGCCACCTCTACCGCGAACACCGCTCCCGAGATGCTGAGGGGGGTGGCAACCGCCACCGCCAGGACGGAGACGGCCACCGATCCCAGGATGTAAGGCAGGCCCCCTACCCGGGGTCCTCCCTCCGCAGCAGGGCGGTCGGGGGCCCACTGGGCACTGAACAGGAATTCAACGGGGCTGACCCGGTTCACCACGAAGGTGGCCAGCCCCTTGGCGGAGATGAACACGATTATGCTCGCCGTGAGCAGGATCACCAGGGCAGCGCAGCCGAGCAGAAATGGGCGCTCCCTGCCGGCCTGCCCGCCGCCGCCCACCCGGCGCCCGCCGGCAAGCCTTGACCTCAGCCCTCCGGGCCGCACCCCGCCGACCCGTTCGCGCCCGCGCGCGGGCCGGAGCCGGCGACCCCGTTCGGGCCTCTCGGGCATCTCGATCTCACCTCGTCTGTTCATGGTTCCTCAACCGCCTGGACCGTTCTACTTCGGCTTCACGTTACCCCGCCAGTCCCGTTCCACCTCCATCTCGGAGGCGGGGATGTAGCCCATTTCGGGGACCAGGCCGGTCTGTACCTCGTCAGAGAACATGTAGTCCAGGAAGGCCTTGGTCACCCCGGAGGGCTGACCTTTGGTGTACATGTGCTGGTAGGCCCACACCGGGTACTTCCCGGTCACGATGTTCTCCTTGGTGGGGGCAACCCCGTCCAGGCTGATGGCCTTCACGCTGCCGTCCAGGTAGGAGAGGGCCAGGTACCCGATGGCGCCGGGAGTATCCTTGATGATGCGGCGCACCGCCCCCGAGGAATCCTCCTCGATGCCCTCGGCCTCCTCAGCCCCACCGAGGGCGAACTTCTTGAAGGTGGCACGGGTGCCGGAGCCCTTGGGCCGGTTGACCAGTACCACCTTGACGTCGGGGCCGCCCACGTCCTTCCAGTTGGTGATCTTACCGGTGAAAATGTCAATCAGTTGCTGCTGGGTCAGGTTGTCAGCGGTGACGCCGGGGTTCACCACCGCCGCCATGCCCACCACGCAGACCTTGTGGTCCACCAGTTGGGAGGCGTCGATACCCTGCTTCTCCTCCGCGAACACGTCCGAATTACCGATGTCGCAGGCCCCCGCAGCCACCTGGGAAAGACCGGTGCCGCTCCCCCCACCCTGCACGCTGATCTGTACTTCCGGATGGGCTTCCATGAACCTGGCAGCCGCCCTCTCCACCAGGGGCTGCATGGCCGTGGACCCGACCGCGGTAACGCTCCCCTTGAGCACTTCCTTTTGGGGCTCGGCGGTCTTGCTGCCGCTGCAGCCTGACACCACCAGGGCCGCCATGGCCACCACCATCAGCAAAGCCACCAGGTGCGTGACCCGGCCCGCCCTCCTCGCGCCGACCGAACTTGAACGCACGGTTCCCCTCCTCCTCGATTTCGGCTTGCACCCTCTTTATAGGGCGGGCGGGCTAAACGCCGGTTAACGCTGCGTTATCTCTTCTTTAAATCTCGCGCACGGCGGCCCGGCCTGCGGGAGCAGCCGCACGCGCCCGCACGTTAACCGGGCGTTTAACTTCCTTTAACAGTCCGTTGACACAAGAGCGATACCCTGCCTGCGGGGAGGTGGCCGGCCTGAGCCAGGATGAATGCAAGCTAAGGGCCATCGACCTTTCGGTTAGCTACGGGAATGTGCGCGCTCTGCACAGGGTGAACCTGGAGATCCGGGCCAACCGGGTAACCGCCCTCATCGGGCCCTCCGGGTGCGGGAAGTCGACGTTCCTCCGCTCCCTGAACCGAATGAACGACCTGGTGGAATCCGCTCGCACCGAGGGCCATGTCTTCCTGGACGGCCACGACATCTACGCGCCCGGCACCGACGTGGTGGCGCTGCGCAAGCGGGTGGGGATGGTATTCCAGCGCCCCAACCCCTTCCCCATGTCTATCTACGAGAACGTGGCGTACGGACCCCGCATCCACGGCCTCAAGGACCGCCGCCGGCTGGACGAGATCGTGGAACGCAGCCTGAAGGCGGCCGCCCTCTGGGACGAGGTAAAGGACAGGCTGTTCCGCTCGGCGCTCGGGCTGTCGGGAGGACAGCAGCAGCGCCTGGTGATCGCCCGCGTGCTGGCGGTGGAGCCCGAGGTCATCCTGATGGATGAACCAGCCTCTGCGCTGGACCCGATCTCCACGGGCAAACTTGAGGACCTCATCGACCAGCTGAAGGCCCGCTACACCATCGTCATCGTGACTCACAACATGCAGCAGGCCGCCCGCATATCCGACTTCACGGGCTTCTTCCTGATGGGAGAACTGGTGGAGTACGGCCCCACGGATCGCATCTTCACCGCCCCCCGCGACAGGCGCACCGAGGACTACATCACCGGCCGCTTCGGCTAGTCTTCCCGCCCCGCCCCCGTTCCCTCAGCCCGTCGGGCGTGGGGCGCTCAAGCCGCGGGCGGCGTCGGGCGCTCAGCCCGCGGGGGGCCGTGCGGGGGGCTCAGCACGCGACGGGTCCTGTGCAGGCAGCGTGAACCAGAAGGTGGAGCCCCGACCGGGCTCGCTCTCGGCGTGGATCTCGCCCCCGTGGACCATCACTATGTGCTTGCAGATGGCCAGGCCCAGTCCGGTGCCCGTCCCCGCCCCCCCGCGGCCCTTGAAGAAGCGCTCGAAGACCCGCGGAAGCTCGGCCGCCGGGATGCCCCGCCCGGTATCGCTCACCCGCACCAGCACGTCCCCATCCCGTTTCCGTGCCGAAATGCTTACCCGCCCCCCCGCCGAAGTGAACTTGAGCGCGTTGTCCAGGAGGTTCCCCACCAGTTCGCGCAGCAGGTCGGGGTCTCCCCGCACCGCCGGGAGGTCCGGCGGTACGTCAACCTCCACCGTGATGCCCTTCAGCCCGGCCATGGGGGCGAAAGAGTCGACGGAGGCACGGACGATTTCCCCGAGGTGGCAGTCCTGGAAATGTAGCTCCGGATTGTCCGACTCCAACCGGGCGAGTTCCGTCAGGCGCCGGGTGAGCACCGTCAGGCGGTCCACCTGGCCCGCCAGCTGAGTGAGGAAGGGACGGGCCTCCTCCGGGTCCGCCGTACGCTCCAGCGTCTCCGCCAGTGCCCGGATCACCGCCAGCGGCGTGCGGATCTCGTGGGACAGGTTGGCCACGAAGTCCCGGCGCATGGTCTCCAGGCGCCGTACCGGGGTGAGGTCCTGCACCAGGATGAGGGCCCCCTGCTCCACCGGGCCCATCACCAGGCGCAGCAGGAGGTCCCCATGCTGCAGGATGACTTCTTCCCGCCGGCCGCCCAGGCAGGCCTCCAGGGCCCGCCGCACCTCGGGCTGCGGCACCACCTCGGTCATCCTCACTCCAGGGGCGGCCAGGCGGGGCCCCAGCAGGCGTCGAGCAGCGGCGTTGGTGCGCACGGGCAGGCCGGTGCGGTCGACCACCACCACCCCGTCCGCCATCTGCTCGAGCAGGGCGGCCAGTTCCTGGCGCTGCTGCTCCAGTTCCGATATGGTGCGCTGCAGGCGGGAGGCCAGGTCGTTCAGGGCGGAACCGATCTGGGCCACCTCCCGGGGCTCCCGCAGGTAGAGGTACTCCGTCATGTCCCCTTCCGCCATGGCGCGCGCCCGGGCGCCCAGTTCTTCCAGGGGCCGGCTCAGCCAGCGGGCCACCCCCAGCGAGACCGCCACCGCCAGGCCCAGCGAGATCAGTGTCCCCGCCAGGAACGTACGGCGCAGTCCTCCCAACCACTCATCCACCCGGGCCAGGGACCAGGCCACCCGCGCCACCCCCAGGGGCCGGGCGGGATCGCCTATGGGCACCGCCACGTACAGCATGCGCTCTCCCAGGGTACTGCTCGACCGGATGGCTGAACCCCATCCCGAGGTCATGGCCGCCCGGATTTCCGGGCGGTCGGCGTGGTTCTCCATGCGGTCGGGGTCATGGTGGGAGTCCCCCAGCACCACTCCCGCAGCATCCACTACGGTCACCCGTGCCCCCACGGTGGCCGCGAGTTGCCCCACCAGAGCCCTGAGGCCAGCCAAATCCTGCCGTCCCGTCGCCCCCGGCGGGGAGCCCGCAGCAGCCTCGCCGGGCGTCCCGCCCGGAGCGGCGCCGGGCCCGCCCCTCAGGTAGGGTAAGACGGCCGTAGCCACGGCGCCGGCCTGACCGGACAGCTGGTCGGTGAGACTCCGCAATGCAAACCTTTCCGCCGCGGCGGTGAGGTACCAGCTCGCACCCCCCAGGAAAACCACTATCAGCAGCGCGTATGCCAGGGCTGCCCTGGCCGCCAGTGAACGCACCGCCAACCCGCCTAACCCGGCTCGAACCGGTAGCCCAGACCCCGCACGGTGGTGATCCAGCGTGGTTGCCCGGGGTTCTCTTCTATCTTCTCCCGCAGCCAGCGGATGTGCACGTCCACCGTACGCGTGTCACCGGGGAAGTCGTAGCCCCAAACCTTCTCCAGGATGAGATCCCGCGACAGCACCATACCCCGGTTCTGCACCAGCAGCCACAGCAGGTCGAACTCCTTGGGGCGGAGCTCGACGTTTTCTCCGCGCACCCTTACCCGCCGGGCGCCGGCGTCGATGGAAACCGGGCCCGCCTCCACCACCTGAGTGTCCCTGGTGGAAGCGGCGGCCGCCTCGCGGTCGAGCGCTACCCGGCGTAAGACGGCCCGCACCCGCGCCATCAACTCCCTCATGCTGAAAGGCTTGGTGACGTAGTCGTCCGCCCCTACCTCTAGCCCCACCACCCGGTCGATCTCCTCGCCACGGGCAGTGAGCATGATGACGGGCACGACACTCTCCCGGCGCAGGTGGCGGCACACCTCGATGCCGTCCAGTTCCGGCAGCATGATGTCCAGGATCACCAGGTCCGGCTTCTCCGCCCCCGCGACTTCCAGGGCCTCCCAGCCGTCGCGGGCGGTCGCGACGGCGTAGCCTTCCTTCTCGAGATTGAACTTCAGGGTGGAAAGCAGGACCTCCTCATCTTCCACCACAAGGACCTTGGCCTTCACCGCACACCCCCCGGTCGCCAGTGTCGGTCAGCCCGCCTGTCCCTCCATCCGGCATTATATCAACTGCCGATGTTACACCGCATCTTCCCGGCCAGGACGCAACCCTCGCTGGCGCCCAGCCGGAAGTCAGGTGCGGGGGGAGGGATCGGAGCACGGGAACGAGAAGAATAGCCTCACAATCTTCGATTGGGCTCCCTGCCGCTCGCACCGGCGCATGCCCGCAGCGGTGGACGCGGAACGTGAGGGAACTTCTTGCGGATCCTGTTAAGACTCATCTTCCTGTTGATGCTCGGAGGTGCAGGTGTAGCGGCCCTGAGCGCTTATGGATTCCTCATAGAACCCAACCGCCTCGAGGTAACTCGGGTGGTCGTACGCCTCCCCCGCCTGAAGGCTGCGGTGACGGTGGGCCAACTCAGCGATATCCACCTGGGGACCCCCACCGCTTTCGCCCGGGCTGCCCGAGCCGTGCAGACGCTCATGTCTCTTTCCCCCGACCTCATCGTCCTTACGGGGGACTTCGTATCTTCTCGGGAAGGCCTGCAGGACCTCCCCGTCCTGGCCCCCCTGCGAGCACCCCTGGGGGTTTACGCCGTCCTCGGGAACCACGACCACTGGCTGGACCCCGAAGGAGTTGAGGAGGCTCTCGGCAAACTCGGTATCCACGTACTCCGCAACGAGAGTGTCCGCCTCGAGGTTGGCGGCCACCCCCTGTGGGTCATCGGGCTGGACGACATGTGGAACAGGCTGAGTGATCTCAAACAGGCTTCGCGGCGCATCCCACCGGGGGAAATCCGCATCCTGCTGGTGCACGAACCTGACTTCGCCACCACCCTCTCCCCCGGCGAGGTCGACCTGCAACTGTCGGGCCATACGCACGGCGGCCAGGTCTGCATCCCCGGCAGAGGCCC
>JACIYH010000036.1 GCA_014360055.1 Bacillota bacterium
GCACCTCGCAGCCAGCGGCCACCGCCGGGACACGGATGCTGCCGGGCCCGCCCGGGCAGCGGGGACATCCCGTGGGACTTCACCTGCGCAAGATGAAGTCCCTTTGTTTGTGTGGGGGCATCGCTGCCGTCCGCCCGCCACCCCCGCGAAGGCCTTCAACCGGGTGGTCAGTTGTCACGGGCGACGGTCGCCACCTTCGACCGAGGAGAGAGCAGGGCAATGCCGGACGACGCTGTGGAAGTAGATTCGCGCAGAACGCTGACCCCCGCCGATCGGGCCGTGCGGGCGGCACGGGTGTCCGTCGTCTCTAACTCGTTACTGGTGGCCGTCAAACTGGCAGCCGGCCTGGTCATGGGGTCCGTAAGCGTGCTGTCGGAGGCCATCCACTCCGGCATGGACCTGGTGGCCGCCGGGATCGCGTTTTACTCGGTCCGCCAGTCGCGGCGCCCCGCCGACGAGCACCATCCCTTCGGGCACGGTAAGGTCGAAAACGTGGCGGGAACGGTGGAGGCGCTGCTCATCTTCGCCGCCGCCATATGGATCATCGTGGAGGCGGTGAGGAAGCTGATCCGGGGCGTACAGGTGGAGGCCCTCGGGGTGGGCCTGGCCGTGATGGGGCTTGCGGCCGTGGTGAACATTCTTGTATCCCGGCACCTGTTCCGGGTGGCCAGGGAGGCGGATTCCGTTGCCCTGCGGGCGGACGCCCTGCACCTGTCCACCGATGTGTGGACCTCGGCCGGCGTATTCGCGGGACTCGGCATTATGGCCCTGACGGACTACCACATCGTCGACCCGCTGGCCGCCCTCGTGGTGGCAGTACTCATCATCCACGCCGCCTGGGACCTTACCCGCGAGGCGTTCCTGCCCCTGATGGATACCTCGCTCCCGGAGGACGAGCAACAGGTCATCCAGGAGATCATTGCCCGCCACAGCAGTGATTTCGTCAACTTCCACCGCATGCGTTCCCGCCGTGCGGGGCCGGAGCGGCACATAGACCTCCACCTGGTGGTGCACGGAGACCACACGGTCGCCGAAGCGCACGCCCTCTGCGATGCCATCGAGAGGGAGATCGAGGGGCGCTTCCCCCGTACCGACGTGGTCATCCACGTCGAGCCGTCCAGCCCCGGCCGCAGGACCCCCGAATCGCCTCCCCGCGGGCCGTCGTAACCCCTCAGCCGGGGGCCCGCCGGCGAAGCAGTTGCAGGAGGGTCTCGCGGTCGTTGAGGGAGGGGTCGTCCCAGATCGAGGCGAGCAGATCCCGCAGCACAGCCCCCACCTCGGGCCCGGGCGCCAGGCCCAGCAAGTCCATCACATCCCGGCCGGACACGGGGAGTTCCTCCACGGTGACCGGGACCCCCCGCTCCAGTTCCCCCCTCACGCGGCCGAAGAACCCCTCACCCCGCTCCGGCAAGAGTTCGCGCAGGATCAAGGCCAGGTCCGCTGCCCGCTCCCTTCCCACCTCTGATATCCACCGCCGCAGCGCGGGGCCGTCCGCCCTCAGCAAGGCCTCGTCCACCCTGGCACCGGCCAGAGCCACCACGGAATCGACCACCCGCGTGGGGAAGCGCCACCTAGTCAGCAGGCCCCGCACGGTTGGCTTTGCGCCGGCACCTGGCCCCCGAGCCCCGGCACCCGGCCCGGCAGCCCCGGCAACCTCGCCGGATGCCCGCAGCAGGGCGGCCAGGCGGAGGTCCACCCGCGGGGGAAGGCGGTCGATGGCGCCCCAGGGTACCCGTTCGAAGCGCAGGCCGGGGAACAGTTGGCCCAGCAGGCGGTGGCGCACCATCAGTGCCAGCGCCCGGCCGGCGTATACACCCCGAATGATGCGTTCCAGTTCCACCCGCACACGCTCGGAGGCGACCTCCCCCGCCAGAGGCGCGCACTCCTCGATGGCACGCGCCGTGGACGGCTCAATTTCCCACCCGTACTCGGCCACGAGGCGGAAGGCACGCAGCAGGCGCAGGGCGTCCTCACGGAAGCGGGCCTCCGCCTCCCCCACGGCCCGGACGAGGCCCAGCCGTAGGTCCCGGACGCCGCCCTGGGGGTCGTGCAAATCCCCGGTGAAGGGGTCAAGGGCCAGGGCGTTCACCGTGAAATCCCGGCGGGAGAGGTCCTCATACAGCGTGTCCACGAAGCGGACGTAGTCGGGATGCCTGCGGTCCCCGTACGGCCCTTCCACCCGGAAGGTGGTGACCTGTACCACCCGGGGGGCAGGCGGGGACGCGCCTTCGGGGGCAGGCAGGCGCACGGGCTCGGGGCCCGGTGCGGCGGGAGGCGCAGCCGCACCGGGCCAAGGGGTGGGGGCGAGGCCCAGGGTGCCGTGGCGGGCTCCCACGTCGATCACCCGCCAGTCCGAGAACAGGGGGCGCATCTGCTCGGGCCGGGCGGAGGTGGCCAGGTCCCAGTCGGCTGGCTGCCGGCCTGCCACCAGGTCACGCACCGCCCCGCCCACCACGAATACGGCGTGGCCCGCCCCTCTCAGGCGGCGGGCCACCATCATGACCTCCTCGGGTATCCGGCGCAGCAGGTCGCAGTGCCTCATGGCAGGCCGACCGCGTCAGGCGGGATAGTGGGCGGGGCCGTTCTTGCGCGCCTCCTCCAGCAGGGCGTAATCGACACCGGTACGGCGCGCCAGGCGCTCTTGAAGGAACTTGATGGCCACCTGGGGGAAGAGGGCCACCGAGATGACGTCCTCCTCCTGCTCCATGTAGGGGGCTGCCAGCTTGCGTGCTTCGGGCAGACCGGGCTCCAGTTCGTCCGCGGGACGGCCTTCCACCACGCGTTCGTCCCCGATGATCTTCCGCCTCACCTCTTCGTTTACCGGGCCGGGCGGCCTCCCGTAGAGCCCGCGCAGGTAGGCCCGCACCTCGTTGGTGACCATCCGGTAGCGTTCCCCGGCCAGTACGTTGAGCACGGCCTGGGCTCCCACGATCTGGCTGGAGGGCGTCACCAGGGGCGGGTAGCCCAGGTCCTCCCTCACCCGCGGTACCTCGTCCAGCACCTCGGTAAGCCGGTGCAGGGCGTTCTGCTGCGAGAGTTGAGAGATGAAGTTGGAGATCATGCCGCCGGGGATCTGGTAACGGAGCACGTTGGTGTCCACGCCCGGGGGCGCCACGTCGAACTCGGCGTACTTCTTCCGCACCTCGCGGAAATACTCGGCTATCTCCCCCAGGAGCCCCAGGTCAAGGCCGGGATCGTAGGGGGTGCCGCGCAGGGCGGCCACCATGGTTTCGCAGGCAGGCTGGGACGTCCCCAGGGCCAGGGAGGAGATGGCGGTGTCGATCACGTCCGCGCCCGCCTCCACCGCCTTGAGCAGGGCCATGGAGGCCATCCCGCTCGTGTAGTGGGTATGGACCTGCACGGGCAGTCCCACCTCCGCCTTCAGGCGTCCCACCACGGTGTGGGCGGTGTAGGGATCCAGGATGCCCGCCATATCTTTCAGACAGATGGAGTCGGCACCCATGGCGGCCAGTTCGCGTGCCACCTCTACGAAGTGATCCACCGTGTGGATGGGACTGGTGGTGTACACCACGGTGGCCTGGACGTGGGCCCCCGCCTCTTTGGTCACCTCGATGGCCTTGCGCATATTACGGGTGTCGTTGAGGGCGTCGAAGATGCGGATGATGTCCAGACCGTTGGACACCGCCTTGCGCACGAAGGCCGCCACCACGTCGTCGGGGTAGTGGCGGTACCCCACCAGGTTCTGCCCGCGCAGGAGCATCTGCAGCCGCGAGTTCTTGAATGCCCGCCGTAGCGCGCGCAGGCGCTCCCACGGGTCCTCACCCAGGAACCGCAGGCAGGAATCGAAGGTGGCGCCGCCCCAAACTTCGAACGAATGGAAACCCACCCGGTCCATCTTGTCGATGATGGGCAGCATGTCCTCCAGCCGCAGACGGGTGGCCAGCAGGGACTGGTGCCCGTCCCGCAGCGTGGTGTCGGTGATCCGTACAGGCTGTGGCATTTCGCAACCTCCGTTCGGTGTCAGGCGGAAGGTGGGTATGTTGCCGGCGCCCCGCGCACCGGGCCTGGTTGTGGAGGGGTGCCGGTGCCTCAGGGGATGGGGGGCATGGTGCCGGGGGCGAACTGCTGGATGATGGGCAGGAAGGCAAGGACGAAGGCCACCACTGCCCCTATGATGAGCACCACGAACACCACCACGGGGAGGAAGAAGGTGGCCACGGCGCGACCGGTGGAGAAGTGCAGGGCCTCGCGCACGGCCAGGATATCGAGGACGATGACCCAGATACCGATGGCGAAGGATAGCCACACGCCCAGGCTCTGATGCACGGCCGCACCCAGCAATGAGGCCGGCGCCGTGAAGACCTGGGGCATGCTCGCCACCGCCAGGGCAGCCATGAGGGGGAGGACCTCTCCCCGCCCCCCCACCAGGATGCCCGTCACGTAGAAGATAGCGCTCTGCAGGTACCAGAAGATGAACGGTCCCACCAGCCCGAACAGGAAGGCCACCGGACCGAAAGAGGCGGCTGGCACCGGTATCCCCGCCTCCGCCATGCCGGCGGCGAACTCGCGCCCGCCACTGATGGCGCCCACGATGGCGCTCACCGCCGACACCACCACGAGTACCACCACCGCGCGGTCCAGCTGGGGCCGCGCCGCCACGGCACGAAAAGTGGTAACCGGGCTGAATAGGGCCCCGTACATGAGGTCCAGCACGCCCAGCGCCTTCTGTTGCGGGGTGTCGGCGCCACCGGTTGCCTCGCCCGCCGGAGCCGTGCCCGATGGGGCGGCACCGTGGCCGGGGGGCATCGGGCCCGGAGGTTCGGCGTACGCGGGCCTGTCCTCGTTCTCTTGCACGCGTATCCCGTCTCCTTTCTTGCTCCCTTGGGGGCGGGGCGTGTCAGCGGCCAGCCGGCATGCTCAGGACCTGGCGGGCGGCCCACCAGGCCCACTGCAGCCGTTCCACGGGCCCGGGGACACCCGTCCCCGACGTGCCCGCGACCCCCGACCCCATGAGGGCCGACCCCCCGGGCAGACCCGGGAGAAGGTCAAGGCGGAGGCCCAGGTGCAACCCCAGATCCTGGAGCAACTGGATCAGCGGATGCACCTCGCGGTACGTCTTGACCTCGTATGAGTCACCTATACCGGCCAGGTCCGCCGCCTTCTGGATGGAGTCGCGCAGGTTGCCGAGTTCGTCGATGAGCCCGTTCTCCAACGCCTGGCGGCCGGTGAAAATGCGACCGTCCGCCAGGGCCAGCACCTGCTCCCGGGTCAGCTTGCCGGCACGACCCTTCGCCACCTGGTCCACGAACTGCCCGAAAATGTCGTCCACCATGCCCTGCAGGATGGCCCGCTCTTCTTCGTCGAGGGGGCGGCTGGACGACCCCATGTCCTTGTGCGGACCGCTCTTGATGGTCTCGTAACGGATACCCAGCTTGCCGTAAAGGCCCTCCAGGTTCTGGACCTCGAGGATGACCCCGATGCTGCCGGTGATGGTGCCGGGATTGGCCACGATGTGCTGTGCCGCCGAGGCAACCCAGTAGGCACCCGACGCGGCCACGTCGCCCATGGAGGCGACCACCACCTTGCCCGCTTCGCGCAGCCGCTCTACCTCGCGGGCGATCTCCTGGGAGCCCGCCGCACTGCCGCCCGGGCTGTTGATGCGCAGCACCACCGCCCGGGTGGCGGAATCCTCCCGCGCCCGGCGCAGTTCCACCAGCACGGAGTCGGAGCCGAGCACACTCCCCAGGAGGCCGCTACCTGACGTCCCCGTGGTGATGACGCCCTCGAGGAAGATGAGGCCCACCGCGTTGCCGCTCCGCGCCAGCCTCTCCCCCGCCGGGGTGGTGGCAAAGGCCATGGCCACCACGGAGGCTACCACCACCAGGCCCAGTACCGCAGCAATCACCTTGCTCCTCCGATTCACGGGCCATTCCTCCTTACCGGCCTTCCGCGCACCCGCGGGGCCTCAGGGACGGGGCGAACGGCTCATCCCACGGCTCATCCACAGCAGGGGGCCGCTTTCCCGGTATCCGATCACCGCCTCCAGGAAGCCCCGGAACAGGGGGTGAGGCCTGTTGGGGCGCGATTTGAACTCGGGGTGAAACTGCGTGCCCACGAACCAGGGGTGGCCGTCCAGCTCCATGATTTCCACCAGGTCGCCGTCCGGCCACACCCCGGAGGGCCGCAGGCCGGCGGCGCTGAGGGCATCCCGATACCGGTTATTCAACTCGAAGCGGTGGCGATGCCTCTCCTCCACCACTTCCGCCCCGTACGCTTCCCGGGCCAGGGACGCCGGTGCCAGGCGGCAGGGGTAGGAGCCCAGCCTCATGGTACCGCCTTTGGCCACCACCTTCTTCTGTTCGGGCATGAGGTCGATGACGGGATGGGGGGTGTCGGGATCGAATTCGGTGGAGTGGGCACCCTCCAGTCCCAGCACGTCACGGGCGAATTCGACGACGGCGCACTGCAGCCCCAGGCAAAGGCCGAAATAGGGGATGCGGAACTCGCGCGCGTAGCGGGCGGCCCTGATCTTCCCTTCGATGCCCCGGGAACCGAATCCTCCCGGGACCAGGATACCGTGCACGTCCCCCAGCACGGCGGTGGCCGACTCGTGCTCCAGTTGCTCCGAATCCACCCACCTTATGTCCACGCTGGCATCGTGGGCTATCCCGGCGTGACAGAGCGCCTCGGTCACGCTCAGGTAGGCGTCGTGCAGCGCCACGTACTTGCCCACCAGCGCCACGGTGACCCGTCGGGACGGGTTGCGCAGCTTCTGGACCAGTTGCCTCCACTCGGCGAGGTCGGGCTCGCCACAGTGGAGTCCCAGGACTTCCGTCGCTATCCGGCCCAGTCCCTCTTCCTCGAGGATGAGGGGAACGGCATAGATGGAATCCACATCGGCGTTCTGGATGACCGCCTCCACCGGTACGTCGCAGAAGAGGGCGATCTTCTCCTTCAGTTCACGCGAGAGCGGCCGATCCGTGCGGCACACAATGACGTCCGGCGAAATCCCGATGGACCGCAACTCTTTCACGCTGTGCTGGGTGGGCTTGGTCTTCAGTTCGCCGGCCGCGGGTACGAAGGGCACCAGGGTGACGTGGATATACATCACGTCCTGCCGTCCCACGTCGCTCTTGAACTGGCGGATGGCCTCCAGGTAGGGCAGGCTCTCGATGTCGCCGACCGTGCCGCCGATCTCGGAAATGACCACGTCGGCGCCGCTCACCTCGGCCACCCGGATCAGGCGCTCCTTGATCTCGTTGGTCACATGGGGGATCACCTGGACGGTGCCACCCAGGAAATCTCCCCTGCGCTCCTGGCCTATCACCGCGCTGTATACCTGGCCGGTGGTGACGTTATTGAGGCGCCCGAGAGAGACGTCCATGAAACGCTCGTAGTGGCCGAGGTCCAGGTCGGTTTCGGCGCCGTCGTCGGTGACGAAGACTTCGCCGTGCTGAAGCGGACTCATGGTGCCCGCGTCCACGTTGATGTAGGGGTCGAACTTAAGCGCGGTAACCCGCAGACCGCGGGCGGCCAGCAGGCGACCCAGAGAGGCGGCGGTAATCCCCTTGCCCAGTCCGGAGACCACCCCGCCCGTCACAAACACGAACTTAGCCATCATCAGCCCCCCGTCTCCCGGTAAGGCGGTGCAAAAGAGAAGGGACGCCAGGGTGGGTTAGGCTCCTTCCTCCTCCTCCTCCTGAGCGTCCCAGGACGCATCCGACTCTTCTTCGTCCTCCTGTTCCTCTTCCTCCTCCCCCGGGCCCTCGCCCTCGGGCTCTTCGGCCTGCTCGATCTCCTCCCGCCAGGGAGGTTCTTTGCGCACCGGTCGCACCACCTGGGTGGCCAGGGACCGGCTGATGCGCTGGCGCTGCCATTCGCGCAGGCCCCAATTCCCCTCTCCCAGATAGGTCAGGCGGTGGTCCAGGTTGAGGTCGGTGTAAATACGGGCCAGGTGAAGGTTGTCGCTCCCCGCCTCCTGCCGGCGGCGCATGATCTCGTCACACAGTTCCCGGAAGTGCATGGGCCTGCCCATCTCGCGCAGCACCTGGCAGGCGATGTCCACCGTGGAGGGTGGAGCCCTGCGGATCCCCTCACCAGCAGCCATCTCCGTAACTATCTCTCCCCTTCCGCTCGTCCTCCGCTATTTTAGCAAAAACCTCCCCGCGATCAACTCCACGGCGCCGCGCCCGCTCGAGTTGGGCCGGCTCCAGGGTCACCTGGGCCCCGTACATGAGGCGAGCCAGCCCCTCGCGCAGCTGCCCGCACCGGCCTCCGCACAGGGGGCACGACGACCCGGCGCCGCCCGCCGCGGGCGACGGCTCGCGGTAGGCGCAGATCACGCCCTCGAAGTTGCGCAGGATGACGGTGTCGTCGCTCATGGCCAGGAGGTACTGGGGGGAGAGAGGGATCTTGCCGCCACCACCGGGGGCGTCCACCACGTAGGTGGGGACGGCGAACCCCGACAGGTGTCCGCGCAGCATCTCCATGATCTCCAGGCCCTTGCGCACGCTGGTGCGGAAGTGCCCCAGGCCCCAGGTGAGGTCGCACTGGTAGATGTAGTAGGGGCGCACGCGGGCGCGCACCAGGGCGCGCATGAGGTCCCGCATCACCACCGGGCAGTCGTTGATCCCCCGCAGGAGCACGGTCTGGTTGCCCACCGGGATGCCGTGATCGACCAGCATCCCCACCGCCGCCCGGGCGGCCGGAGTGAGCTCCACCGGGTGGTTGAAGTGGGTGTTCACCCACAGCGGGTGGTAGCGGGCCAGGGTGCGGCAGAGGTGGGGGGTGATGCGCATGGGCACCACCACCGGCGCCCGCGTGCCGATGCGGATCACTTCCACGTGCGGGATGCGGCGCAGTTCCCCCAGCAGCCACTCCAGGCGCGCATCCGCCATGGTGAGGGGATCTCCCCCGGAGACCAGCACGTCCCGGATTTCGGGGGTGGCCCGGATGTAGTCGAGCGCCCTCTCCACCCTCTCGCGAGGAGCGGGTTGATCGCGTACGCCCACCAGGCGCTTGCGGGTGCAGTGCCGGCAGTAGTTGAAGCACTGGTCGGTGAGCAGAAAGAGCACCCGGTCGGGGTAGCGGTGGGTGAGGCCCGGCACGGGGGAATCCAGGTCCTCGTGCAGGGGGTCGGTCGTCTCGCCCGGAGACCGTTCCAGTTCCAGGACACTGGGCACTGCCTGCCTCCTGACCGGGCAGGCGGGATCGTGGGGGTCGATGAGGGTGGCATAGTAGGGGGTGATGGCCATGCGCAGCGTCAGCAGGCTGGCCCGGATACCCTCTTCCTCCTCCGGGACCAGGTCGATCACCTGCTTGAGTTGATCGACAGAAGTGATGCGGTGGGCCAGTTGCCACCGCCAGTCGTTCCACTGCTCGGGAGTGACGTCCCGGTAAAGCGGGATCTCCCGGTAATCTCTCATCTTGGCAGGGGCCTCCTCCGGAGGCGCCCCGGGCCGTGCTCGCTAACCGCCCCCGGAGGGTGCAGCACCGTCACGGGCGAGCATTTCCTGCAGGTAGCGGGGCAGGGCAAAGGCAGCCCTGTGCGTCTCCCGGGTGTAATATCGGGTCGTAATCCCCTCCGTCCGGTCACCATCCGGCGGGCGGGAGGGGTCGGGGCCGTGGGAACCCACCACGAACCCCCACCAGCCGGCTGGGTACGTGGGCACGGGTCCCCAGTAGATGCGCGCCACGGGGAAGTACTCGCCCACGGTCCCGCGGGCCCGGACCAGTACGTCCGGGCAGAATACAGGCGATTCCACCTGGCAGGTGAACAGCCCGCCGGGGTACAGCACCCGCGCCAGAGACGCGTAAAACTCGGGCCGGTAGAGCCCGGCTGCCGGTCCCACGGGGTCGGTGGAGTCCACCACGGCCACATCGTACGCCTCCTCGCAGGCCGCCACGAACTCCACCCCATCCTGAACCACCAGGTTGACGCGCGGATCGGCCAGGGCCGCCGCCAGGCGGGGCATGAGCTCGCGGGTGGCCTCCAGGACCCGGGCATCGATTTCCACCAGATCCACCCGCTCCACGGTGGGGTGCTTGAGTACTTCGCGAACCACGCCCCCGTCTCCCCCGCCCACCACCAGCACCCGGCGCGGTCGGGGGTGGCTGAACATGGGTACGTGGGTGATCATCTCGTGGTAGAAGAACTCGTCTCGCTCGGTCGTCTGAACCGCCCCGTCAAGGATGAGGGTGCGTCCGAAGGTTTCGGTTTCCACCACGGCGAGTTCCTGGTACGCCGTTTTCTCCTGGCGCAGCACGGACCTTACCCCGTACGTCAACCACAACCCCGGAGCCTGCTCCTCCTCAAAGCGGAAGCGCAATTCGGTTCTCACCCCCTGGCCACATCACACCGTGCATTATAGCACAGGGTGCAGCAGGGGGATACTCAATGGGAGGGAATGCTTGCAGAGCCGGCGGGAACGCAAGCGGCAACGCAGCCTTACCCATCGCGTATACCGGCGCCTGGGCGGCCATGCACCCCACCCGGCACAGGCCCGCTCCCTTGAGATTGCCTCAGAATTCCCGGCGGGCACCCGGGGGAAGGGTACCGCGGGTGCAGGGGGGCCGGGTGGCGCCGGCGCAGGCGCGCCGGGTGGTGCAGGTGGTGGTGCGGGCGCCGGCGGGCCGGCGGCTCGCGGGTTGCGCCGGCCGGGCCGCCGTGCCCGGTTGCTGCTCGGTCTGGCGGCCGGCTTCCTCCTGCTGGTGGTGGGCGCCGCCCTGGCCGTGCCCCTTCCGCCGGTGCAGGTGCCGGAGGCGAGCGTCATTTACGATCACCGCGGGCACCCGGCCGTGCACCTCTACGTGCAGAAGCGCGTGGAAGTACCCCTCTCCCGCATTCCCCGCCACCTGCAGCAGGCGGTGCTGGCCATAGAGGACGAGCACTTCTACCGCCACCCCGGCATCAACCCGCTGGCCATCGTGCGCGCCCTCATCCGCAACCTGCAGGCAGGGCGCATCGTGGAGGGCGGCAGCACCATCACCCAGCAATTGGCGAAGAACCTGACCGGGCGCACCGAACGTACCCTGGTCCGCAAGGCCTACGAGGCCCTGGTTACCATCAAGCTGGAGATCCTCTACCGCAAGACCCGCATCCTCGAGGCCTACCTCAACACCATCTACTTCGGCCACGGCGCCTACGGCGTGGAAGTGGCCGCCCAGACCTACTTCGGCCACGGCGCATCCGAGGTGGACCTCCCCGAGGCGGCGCTGCTGGCCGGGCTCATCCGGTCTCCGGAAAACTATTCGCCCTACCGTGACCCCGAAGCGGCCCTGCGCCGCCGCAACCTGGTGCTCGACCGCATGGTGCAGGCGGGCATGATCACGCCCCTGCAGGCCCAGCAGGCCAAGGCCACCGCCATCCGCCTGGCCGGGCTGCGCCCGGCCGGAGAGGCGGGGTACTTCGGCAGCTATGTGGTGTCCCAACTGGGGAAGCTCTACCCCGAACTCACGGGGGACATCTACCGGGCGGGGTACCGCATATACACCACCCTGGACCTCGACATGCAGAGGGCGGCGGAAAAGGCCATCGCCCAACTGGTGCCCGAGCGGGGCCGGGACGCTCAGGGCATACCCCAGCCGCAGGTGGCACTGGTGGCCCTGGAGCCGTCCACCGGTTACATCAGGGCCATGGTGGGGGGCAGGGACTACTCCGTGACCCAGCTCAACCGGGCCGCCCCCCCGGTGCGGCGGCAACCGGGCTCCGCCTTCAAGCCCTTCCTCTACGCTGCCCTCATCGACGGCGGTCACACCGTGGTCGAACAGCAGGTCTGCGAGCCGGTGGCTTTCCCGGGACCCACGCCCGACCGGCCCTGGGTGCCCACCGACTACACCTCGGAAAACCATGAGCCCTACCACTACCGCCCCCTCATGATGAGGGAGGCCCTGAAGGTCTCCGACAACGTGGTGGCCTCCCGCTGGTGCATGACGCTGGGCCCCTCGCGCCTGGCTCGCTACGCCCGACTGATGGGTATCCAGAGCCCCCTCGAGCCAGTGGGCCCGCTGGCCCTGGGGGCCTCGCCCGTCTCCCCGCTGGAACTGGCCGCCGCCTACTGTACCCTGGCCAACGGCGGCTACCGGGCCACCCCCTCCTGCATCCTGCGCGTGGAGGACTCCCGCGGCCGCGTGCTCCTCAACCCGGGGCGGACGCCTCCCCCCCGGGAGAAAGTCATCGACGAGCGGGTGGCGTATATCGTCACCGACCTCCTGCGCAGCGTGCTCTCGCCCGGCGGCACGGCCGGGCGCGTGGGCGCCGTCATCAACCGGCCCGCCGCCGGCAAGACGGGTACCACCGACGAACTGCGCGATGCCTGGTTCGTGGGGTACACCCCCGACCTCCTGGCGGCGGTGTGGGTGGGGTACGACGACGGCAGCACCTCCCTGTGGTCCACGGGAGGCGCCATTGCCGCCCCTGTCTGGGCCGCCTTCATGAGTTCGGCCCTCCACAACGTGCCCCCACGGGAATTCCCCGTGCCCCGGGGGATCAGCTGGGTGCAGGTTTCCGCGGTGGACGGCCTTCTCCCCAATCCTTCATCGCCCGTGGTAACCGAAGTGTTCCTGGCCGGCACCGAACCCACCGCCGTCTCACCCGTCTGGTGGTCGGGGACCCCGCCCCCCTGGGGATGGGAAGACTCCCCCGGGTACCTGGCCAACCGGCCTCCGCCTCCCCCGGCGGGGACACCCGCACCACCCGCCGGCGCCCCCGGCACCCCCGCTACTCCCGCGGGACCCGGCACCGACGCCCCCGACACCCCCACGGCTCCCGGTGCGGGCACTCCCGGCACCCCCGGCAGTGGGCCGGGGGAAACCGAGGGCGGAGGCTCGGGTGATCGTGACCAGCCACCCCCGGAAGCGCCACGCAACCCACCCCCGGGCACCACCCCGCCTCCCGGCACCGTGCCTCGGGGCACCACCCCGCCTCCAACCCCTCCCTCCGATCCCGGCTCCGGGGAAGGAACCGGCAACTCTGAAAACCAGGGACGTTAGCCCCGGCCTGCGCACCCGGGATCGCTCTCCCGCCGTGCGAGGGGGAGGGTGGTGGTCTACGGCGCTTCCACGAGGGTGACCGCGAACTCGAGGCGCCGGTTCTGCCGCTGCACCACGACCTTGAGCTTGTCGCCGGGCCGGTGCTCGTACAGGGCGGCACGGAACTCGGCCAGCGAGTTCACCTCACGGTCCCCCAGGGCCAGGATGATGTCGCCCGGCCTGATCCCGGCAATCGCCGCCGGACCGCGGGGGTCGACTTCCTGCACCGGCACCCCCCTGGGCACGGCTACCGCCCGGGGATCGTAGAGCACCACGCCCAGGCGCGGCCTGATCACCCGGCCGTACTGCATGAGTTCATTGACCACACGCAGCACCGTCTTGGAGGGGATGGCCAGGCCCATCCCCTCCACGTTGGGGACGATGACCTTGATGGTGTTGATGCCGATGACCTCACCCCGTGCGTTGCACAGGGGGCCACCGCTGTTCCCGGGGTTGATGGCGGCATCGGTCTGAATGAGTTCCAGGATGTACTCCATCCCGTCCTGGTCTTCCAGCTGTACGGCCCGGTTGAGGCCGCTGATGATCCCCGCCGTCACCGTGCGCTCAAAGGCGGGACCCACCGGGTTGCCGATGGCCACCGCCAGTTCCCCCACCTTGAGGGCGTCGGAGTCGCCGAACTCCGCCGCCCTGAGGCCCAGCACGTCCACCTTCAGGACGGCCAGGTCGTAGAGGGCGTCGGAACCCACCAGGCGTGCGGGCACCTTCCGCTTGTCGGGCAGGAGGACCGTGATTTCCCGCGCCCCTTCGATGACGTGGTGGTTGGTGACGATGTATCCGTCCTGGGACAGGATCACGCCCGACCCGCCCTTGGTCTCCTTTGACCAGCCCCAGTAGTACACCTGGGCCTCGATACCGACCACCGAAGGGCCCACCTTCTCCGCCACGGGCACCACCGGCCACTCGCTGCCCGCGGGTACCGGCGAAGCGTGCACTGGCGTGATAGTGATGGGCTGGGGATTGCGAATACCCCGCACGGAAGCCACCCAGGCGTCGGGAGCCAGCAGGGCGAACCCCACGCCCCCGGCCAGGAGGGCTACCAGCACCACCAGTGCCACGAACACCGCCGAGAAATGGCGCCTCTTCGGTTCCAGTGGACCGTAGAAGTAACTCACACTATCCACCCCCACTAAGGCACGCGCGTCACCTCAGCGCCCAGGGCGCGCAACTTATCGTCCAGGCGCTCGTAACCGCGCTCGATGTATTGCAGGTCGTCGATCTCGGACTCGCCCTCGGCGGCCAGCGCCGCCACTACCAGGGCGGCCCCTCCCCGCAGGTCATTGCGGGCACGCACCGGCGCCCCCAGCAGCCGCTCGACCCCCTGCACGATGGCGGTACGGCCCTCCACCTTGATCTTCGCCCCCATGCGCAAAAGCTCGCTCACGAAGGCAAACCGGTTCTCGTAAATAGTCTCGTGAACCACGCTCACGCCCTCTGCACGAGCCGCCACGGACACGTACGGCTGCTGCAGGTCGGTGGGGAACCCGGGGTAGCGCAACGTGCGCACGTTCGCCGCCCGCGGCCTGCTGGGACCCTTCACGCGAATCCAGTCGCCGTCCGTCTCCACCTCCGCGCCCGTCTCCCGTAACTTGGCCGCCACCGCTTCCAGGTGCTTGGCGATGGCGTTCTCTATGCAGATTTCCCCTCCGGTGGCCACCGCCGCCATCATGTAGGTGCCCACCTCGATTTCGTCGGGGATAATGGTATGCTCACCGCCCGCCAGGTAGGGGACACCCTGGATACGGACGAACTCGGTACCGGCACCATGGATGCGCGCACCCATGGCGTTCAGGTAGTTGGCCACGTCGGCCACGTGAGGCTCCCGGGCCGCGTTTTCGATAATGGTGGTGCCCTCCGCCAGGCACGCCGCCAGCATGATGTTGATGGTCGCTCCCACGCTGGCGTCATCCAAATAGATGGTGGCACCTTGCAACCGTTCCGCCCGGGCCTTGACCACCCCGTACTCCAGGCTGACCTCCGCCCCCAGGGCACGGAAGCCCTTCAGGTGCAGGTCGACGGGGCGTACACCGATGTCGCAACCCCCGGGCAGGGCTACCTCTGCCCGCCCGAACTTGGCCAGCAACGCCCCCAGCAGGTAATAGGAGGCCCGCAGCCTCTTCACCAGGTCGTAGGGGGCCTGCCACTCCTCGAACCCGTTAGGGTTAATCTCCAGCACGCCCGGCCCCCGCCACGAGATATCGGCGCCCAGTTCCCGGAGGATGTCCACGAATACCTCCACGTCGCCGATGACGGGCACGTTCTCCAGTCGGCTGGGACCGTGTGCGAGCAACGCGGCGGGGATAGCCGCCACCGCGGCGTTCTTCGACCCGGATGCCCTTACAGAACCACAAAGGGGATTTCCCCCCACCACCCTCAGCTTAGCCACCAGGCACCATCCTCATCTTGCCCGCGTCCCTTGCTTCTCTGGTCTGCCCAATATCTCCTGCCCCTGGCGGGGATAGGGCTCCTCGAGCCCCTCGACCTCGCCCGTGTAGGCGTTCACATAGAGGACCTTTCCGGAAGCCAGCCGCACACGCCACACGGGTACCGCCTCCCACTCGCGGGCGTCATACACGGGACTGTAGAACCCCTGCTGCACTTCCACGACCACGGCTGCTCCCTTTTCCACCAGCAGTGGTGCCACCCGCAGCAGGGCCTCGGTGGCCGGGAGCACGGGCCGCGGGTTACCGGAGGGCTTGTCGGGCATGGGCCACGCCGCGTATGCTTCCTCGACCCCCTGCGGCCCCACCAGGGCCATGGCGCGGCTGGCAAAGAACCGCTGGCCTCCGCTCCGGCAGGTGAAAACTACCAGGTAGCGCCCGGTCTCCGTGGGCACCTGGTAGTCCGGCTCCAGACCGGAGGGCAGGCCTCCTCGCTGCGTCCAGAACTCGCGCGCCACCTGCACCGCCCGCGCGGACGCCGCCACCGCCGCACCGGACGTATCAGGAACTGTGACACCCGGCGTGGTGGCTGATCCGCCGGGGGCCGGCACGCCTCCGGCGGCGTAAGCCACGGAGTGACCTCCGGTGGGTGCCGGCAGGCGGCGGTAGAACACCTCGCCACCGGGGTACACCACCACCGCCTCACCGCCCCGTACACCCACCCACACGCCATCGCGGGAGTGCACCTCCGCCCCGGGCCCCAGCAAGCGGTCGATGAGGGTGGCGGCGCCGGTGGCGGGGTTCTTCACCGTGAGGAGAGGCAAGGGTTGCGCCCGGCGCGGGATCTCCGCGGCCACCACCACTCCCCGCTCGCGCAGCTGGGTGGTAACCTCCCGCACCTCCCGGGCGGTAACCCCGTACGGCGACCCAGCCGTCGTTACCGGTCCCGCCCACAGGCGGTAACCGAGCAAAAGGTTAACTCCCAGGAAGGCAATGATCAAGATGTTTTTTGCCCGGGGCCAGTCCAATTTCTACCACCTGCCCTCCAGCGACTGGACTTTCCCCGTCACGGCGTCGACCGCCCACAGGGCCGCCCCCGTTCGCACCACCCAGGTGGGCCGCAACTCACCGGCCACAACGGGATTGCCCACGTACGCCAGGTACATGTCTTCCACCAGCACCCGCCCCGGGTGTCGCGGTGCCAGTCGCACAAGTGCCTCCTGCGCGGGCATGATCCGGTGGCTACCGGCCGTCTCCTGCCAGGGCAGCCAGGCCGCCGCCCTGTACCCGTAAAGACCCTGGTCGCCCACCGCCAGGCTGACCGCTCCCCCGGGAGCCAGCACCACCAGGCCGTGGGCGGCCAGCCCCATGCCCAGCGCCCAGGCCTGCCCGCCCTCCTCGCGCACGGGCCAGCAGCCCCACAACAGCATGTCGCTGGGGATACCACCATGGGTGGCCAGGAAGGAGAGGGCGACCGAGAGGGCGGCTTCCGCCCCAATCCCGCCCCGGGCGGGAGGGGGTCGTGGTGTGTTGTACTCCAGTGCGCCCGACGGGTAAACCCGCAGGCCGGAGCGACCGTCCGTAAAGATGGTGGCGCCGTCTCGCTCCTCGATTCGGCGCACCACGGTGGGATCGGCGAAGAACTGACCCACCAGGGTGTGGCCGTACCCGGGGGGCGGGACGAACCCCGCCACCAGGCGCGGCACGGTGGCCGCTTTGGGCACCCACAGCCCCGGGCTCGCCTCCCATCCCTCGGGCAGGGCCGGGCTTACCAGAGGTATGGCGCCCTGGGGGGCCATCACCCCGGGCGAGGCGAGGCGAGAGACGATCTGGGCAAGCAGCCGGAAGTCCCTCTCGGCGGCGCCCTCCAGGGGGTAGAGTTGGCCGGCACGCCGGATCGCAATGTAGGGCCACCGCTCGGGAGTGAAGACCAGGGCCTCCACGGAGTCCCCGACGTCCCCCCGCATCCGGTAAGCCCGCGCCACCAGGCTCCCGGGGAGCGGGGTGGCGAAGCGGGCCTCCAGGAGCATACCCCCCTCCAGAGCGCGGACTTCGGCATCCCGGAGGGGTTGGGTGACGGGCGGGCCCACGCCGTCCAGCAGGCCGGTACGCAGGCAGCCCCCTTCCCAGATCTCCCGGTACCCATCCGACCCCATGGAGAACAGCAGGTGGCGATCCCCACTGGCATGGACGAGGAGGCGGGTGGGGACGACCACCCGCGACCAGTCGGGCAGGGGCGGGAGGGAGGGGGTCTCCTGCTTCCAGAGTTCCTCGCCCTTGAGGGGGCCGGCCGCACTCCACCACAACCCAAAAGAGAGTACAAGGCTCAGGACCACGAGCAGGGCCAGGACCGCGCTCTTGGCATCTTCCCAGCGCCGCTTCTCGGCGTTATCCGGCACGGGTATCATCTCCCCGGGGGAGCCAGAAGGTCACCCGCGTCCCCTGGCCCGGCACGCTGGTTATGGAAATGTCCCCCCGGTGCGCCTGCACTATTTCCCGGGCAATGGAGAGCCCCAGACCGGTCCCCCCCAGTTCGCGGGAACGGCCTTTGTCCACACGGTAAAACCGTTCGAACACGCGGGGCAGGTCTTCAGGGGGGATGCCCGTACCCGTGTCCTCCACCACGGAGACCAGTCGCTCCCCGTCCGCCCGCAGGGAGACCGTCACGCTACCCCCGGACGGGGTGAACTCCACCGCATTCGACAGCAGGTTCGAGAACACCTGCGTGAGCATGGCCTCGTCGCCTTCCACCAGAGGCAGATCATCGGGTGCATCCAGTACCAGCCGCAGACCTTTGCGCTCGGCAGCAGGACGCAGCCGTTCCAGGGCCTGTCCCGCGGGATCGCGCATGTCCACCGGCTCCATGTGCCAGGACGCCTGCCCGTGCTCCAGTTGGGAGAGGAGCAGCAGGTCCTGCACCAGGCGCGTCATGCGGTCCGTCTCCCTCGCCACCGTGTGCAGAAACCGTTCGCATACCTGGCGGTCTTCCAGGGCCCCGTCCAGCAGGGTCTCTACGTAGCCCTTCACGGTAGCCAGGGGGGTACGCAGTTCGTGGGAGACGTTGGCCACAAAGTCCCGGCGCATCTCCTGCAGTCTGGTCTCCTCGGTCACATCCCTCAGTACCACCAGGAGGCCCCGCTCTCCCCCTTCGAGCCCCAGGGGTGCGAAATGGGCGCGCAGGATCCGACCCTCCCGCCTGATGATGCGTGCAGGGGGGATCCCTGCCCCCACCGGCCCGGCCGCCGCTGGGCCCCCCTCCGAGCCTGCGGGGGCCGGCGGCGATGCCGGCCCGGCCGCCCGCGGGCCCACCTCGGCGGCCGCCACCGACTCTGCCGCCGCGTCAGTACTTGCGCCACCGGCCCGGCCCGGGCTCACCTCCAGGAGACCGGGGACCAGTTCCCCGGCCGAGCGCCCTACCACGGGTTCCTGCAGCCCCAGCAGACGGGCACAGGCCGGGTTCATGAGCACCACCCGCCCCTCGGAGTCCAGGGCCATCAATCCTTCCGCCATGTAGGTGAGCACTGCCTCCAGCTTGGCCTTCTCGGCCCTGATTTCCTCCAGGGTGCGATCCAGCCGGGACGTGAGGTAGTTGAACATGGACCCCAGTTGGCCGATTTCATCATGAGATAAGACGGATATCCGTTGCGAAAAGTCCCCGGCCGCCATGCGCTCGGCCCGCGACGTCACCTCCCGGATGGGCCGGGTTATGCTCAGAGAAAGCAGGTACCCCAGCCCTGCCGTCACCGCCAGGGCCAGGGACGTCCCCACCAGCAGCAGGCGGCGGAGATCCCCCAGCACCCGGTAGGTGCTCTCCAGCGAGGAAGCGATGTAGACGGCCCCCAGCACCCGCTCCCCGGAACGGATGGGCCTGGCCAGGTGAAGCTGGCGCTGTTCAGTCACCGGGTTGAGGCGCACGGCCTCGGCCCGCGCACCCGCCAGAGCCCGTGCCACCTGGGCCTGGAGGATGTGCGGCTGCCCCCCCACGGCACTGCCCGACCCGTAGGCCACCAGTTCACCGCCCGCCCCCAGCACGGCGATATCGTTACCCGATTGCACGGCGAACTGGTTGACCAGCCGCTGCACGTAGTCGCGATCGGGCTCGGGCACCAGGTATCGCTCCAGGAAGCTGGCCACCAACTGGCCCTGGGCGTCCACGGCGGACACGAACCCGCGCAGGTAGTAGTGCTCCAGCGCCTGAAGCAGGTACCCACCCGTCACCTCCACCGCCAGGAGCAGCAAGAGGAGGTAGATGAGCACCAGCCGCCACTGCAGGCTTTGCACCAGGCGGGCCCACCGCCATCCCCGTGTCTCAGTGGTTCCCCGCGGCGCAGCCCCTCCCTGCGGCCGAGCGGTTCTGTGCGCCTCGGTGGTTTCCCGTGCCTCAGTCCTTGCGGAAATAGTATCCCGCCCCCCGTTTGGTGAGTACGTACTGGGGGTTGGCCGGATCATCCTCGATCTTCTCACGCAGGCGCCGTACGGTGACGTCCACCGTGCGGGCATCCCCGAAGTACTGGTACCCCCACACCTCATCCAGCAATACCTGCCGGGTCATAATCTGGCCCGGTCGCGAGGCCAGAAACCGCAGCAGGTCGAACTCCTTGACACTGAGGGGGATCCGGCGGCCGGCCTTGGTCACCTCGTAGGTACCGGGATCGATAACCAGGTCCGCCACCCGCAGCGGGGCTTCCTCCGCCCGCGGCGCGGCCACCCGCCTCAGGATGGCGCGGACCCGCGCCACCAGTTCCCGGGGGCTGAAGGGCTTGGTGACGTAGTCGTCGGCACCCAGTTCCAGCCCCACCACGCGGTCCACCTCGTCCGCCCGGGCCGTGAGCATGAGGATAGGCACCTGGGAAGCCTTCCGGATCTCCCGGCACACCGCCAGCCCGTCCAGCCCGGGCAGCATGAGGTCCAGGATGACCAGGTGGGGCGGATCAGCCTGCACCCGCCGGAGCGCCTCCTGGCCGTCATAGCAGGTTTCCACCTGGAACCCCTCTTTCTCCAGGTTGAAGCGGACCAGCTCCGCGATGGGCTTTTCGTCTTCCACGATGAGGACTTTCTGCGCCACCGCTACTTCACTCCCGCGGGGGCACGGCCTCCCCCAGGCGCCGGGCGTCCAGTTCGGCCAGGCTGCGCCCCCAGCACAGGCGGACCGCCCGCTCGAAGGGGACCCCCCTCGACAGGGCACCCACCATCTGGCGGAGTGCCCCGTCTCCGCCCTCATGGTACAGGAAAAGCACCAGGGAAAGCGAGGCCCCGTACGCCACCTCGTCGGGCAGGCGGTTGAATTCCCTGTCCAGCCGGACCCACGGCACCGGCGGCACGAGCGCCGGATCGTACAGGACCTTCCCCGTGAGCCGGTACTCTTCCAGCTGGGCCAGACCCTCCTGGAACCAGCGGGGGACACGCCCGGGCGCCACCAGGTCCAGCAAGTAGTGGGTCATCTCGTGGGCCAGGGGCCCGCGGAGGTCCCCCTGCCAGAGGAGGTGAATGACCCCCGCCGCATACACCCCTGTCGTCGTCCCGGCGGCACCGCCGGCGCGCCTGTCCAGTCCACACCGGTCGTGGTACAGCGCCAGCAGTACCGGACCGGGAGGTTCGACGCCCAGGTCGCCAGTCACCTTGCTGTAGGCCGCCTCCAACTGTTCCACCAGTTGCCGCGGCATCTCCTCCCCCGCTTCACGCCCCGCGGCATCCACACCGGCGAGAGCCGCCGGGGGAGTAACGGGATCGGCGGTCATCTCCCCGGCGTCTGCGCCCAGCAGCCACACGCGGAAGTGCCCGGCCTCCCGTCCGGGGCCGGGGAGGCTGCGCACCGCGTACCAGGTGCGCAGGTTCCAGGCCGCCCGTTCCCACGTGCGGTGGGCGTCCCGCGCCAACCCGCCGGCCGGGGCCAGCAGCAACGCCAGCAGCACGGCCAACAGGGTGACGAACCGTCCGTTGGAGCGGGGACGAGCCGGCGCCCCCCAATTAATAGCCGGCATGACGCAAATATTCTACCTCTATTTGATCTTTTTCGCTACCCGTACAGGTGGCCGGCGGCGGTGGCGTCCGCGCAGCGGTAGCAGGCAAGCGTGCCGGGCCAGGAATAAGCCCCGCATTGGTTAACCACAGGGGTAGCGGGCGGAGAACACCCCGGGCCACCGCTGTCGCATAGACTTAAAGCGAATGGAGGTGCCAGTATGCCCCAGGACTTGCAGCGCATACTGACCTTGCTTAACGTCGATCTCGCCTGGGAGTACGCCGCCCTGGTTCAGTACATCCAGCATGCCAGCATGCTGACCGGACCCCAGTACGTGGCCGTGATTGACGAACTGCTGGAGCACGCCCAGCAGGAGCACGAGCACGCCGTCATCCTGAGCGACCTCATCCAGTACCTGGGCGGGATACCAACAGTGGACGTGGCGCAGAGACAGACCTCCCTGGACAACGTGGAAATGCTCCGGCAGGACCTGCAACTCGAGTACGACGCCATCAACCGCTACCTGCAGAGGATCAAGCAGCTGGAATCCCTCGAAATGTACGATTCGGCGCAGAAGATCAGGAACATCGCCGTGGTTGAACAAGAACACGCCATCGACCTGGAAAAGGCCCTGGGAGTCCGCAAGGCCTGACGGGGTCCCCCAGCCCGCCAAGCCGCAAGCTTTGACTGGGCCCGTCAGCCCGCCAGTACGCAAGGTCTGATCAGGCCCTCAGCCCGCCCCGGAGCGGTCTAGAGGCTGCTCATATCGGCCATGGCGGCGATGAGCCGGCGGTCGGCATCCGCCCAGTTGACCACATTCCACCACGCACTGAGGTACTCGCCCCGCCGGTTCTGGTAGTCGAGGTAGTAGGCGTGCTCCCACACGTCGACCACCAGCACCGGTATGCCGCCCCACTGGGTAAGGTCCTGGTGCTTCTCGGCGGTCAGTATTTCCAGACGCCTCCAGTACGGCTGCCACACCAGGATGGCCCACCCGGATGCCTCCACCTGCTCGGCGGCGGCGCCGAACTGACCGCGGAATGCGGCGAAGCTCCCGAAGGCCCGGTTGATCTCCACCGCCAAAAGCCCGCCCGGCACACCGCCGCCGCCGGGCGTCATGTTGGTCCAGTAAATGCTGTGCAGGATGTGGCCGGACCCGTGAAAGGCCAGTTCCCGTTCCCAGTGTTTCACCAGCGTGAAATTGCCCGATTCCCGCGCTTCGGCCAGGGCCAGTTCCGCCCGATTCAGGCCGTTGACGTAAGCCAGGTGATGGCGGTCGTGGTGGATGCGTAGCGTGGTGGCACTGATGTACGGCTCCAGGGCGTCATACGGGTACGGCAGCGGCGGCAGCACGTGCCCTCCGGGCGGCACCGCCTGCCGCCCGTAGCCTCGGCGGGGCTCCGTTGGCTGTTGCGCTTTCTCGGATGCGTTTACCTGCCCACCCCCCGCTGTCCACGTTACGTCAAGGGCGGGCTGGACGTTCCAGCGGCGATATGGTCATGGTCTCATGCTCCACGGTCAATCACGGTTGTGAGGGGACCGCCGGCATGCTATAATAGCGTACGGTCAGACAACTCGCGACTTAGGTTTCGCTGGGGGATCGGCTAACCGGTAGGCCAGATGACTCTGGATCATCCAGCGGAGGTTCGAATCCTCCTCCCCCAGCCAAGTTTTCGCTAGAGCGCCAACGGTTTGGAGGCTGGAAGAGAGAGGAAAACGGTCCGCGAGGGCGAGTTTGCTAACCAATTGCTAACGGGAGCCCGTAGTGCGGTTGGCGGGCTCCCCGGAGGGGGCGGCCCGGAACAGCCGGTCGAGTCTGCGGGCCGCTTCTTCTTGCATGTCGGGCAGCACGTGGCTGTACGTCCCCAGGGTGACGCCGACTTCGCTGTGCCCGAGCCGCTCCTGCACCACGCGCGGGTGCGCGCCCAGCCTGAGCAGGAACGTCGCGTGGGTGTGCCGCAGGTCGTGGAAGTGCACCGGCGGCAGCCCCAGCCTCCGGACGGCGTTGCGGAAGGCCCGCGTGAGCCACTCGGGGTCCAGCGGGCGCCCGTCCGCCCTGGTGCACACCAGCCCGTGATCCTGCCACGCGGGGCCTGCGGCCAGCCTGGCCTCAAGCTGGCGCCTCCGCCATTCCCTCAGGGTTTCCACGAGGAAGCCCGGGATCGCCACGCACCGCCGGGAAGCGGCGGTCTTGGGCGGGCGCGCGGCGACGCCCTCGCCGGGGATATGCTGCATCGCCTGGCTCACATAGAGCCGGTGCCCGTCGAGGTCCACATCGCACCACCGCAGGCCCAGGGCTTCGCCGCGGCGCAACCCGGCCCCGAGAGCCAAGGCCGCGGGTATCCGGAGACGCGGGTCGGCCAGCCTGTCCAGGAGGATGCGGGATTCCTCTTCTGACAGCACTGGTCGTTCCTTGGTCTCTTTCTCGGGCGGGCGCGCCAGGTGCGCCGCGTTCCTCCCGCACAGCCCCTCCTTCACCGCGTCCTCGAGCGCGGCGTGCAGGACCGCGTGAACGTACCTGACCGTTCTCGGAGAAAGCCCTTCGCGCAGCTTGTCGGCGTACAGCTTCTGCACATGGCTCGGGCTGAGCTGGGCCATCGGTACCCTGCCCAAAGCGGGCACGATGTGCCTGCGGACGATGCGCTGGTACTGGCACAGGGTCAGCGGGCGCACAGACGGCGCGGCGTAGTCCGAGAGCCACCTTTCCAAGTACTCCTGGACTGTCTCCTTCGCGGGCGCATAAGTCCCCGCGTTGATCCGCACCACCAAGTCCGCCAGCACCCGCTCGGCTTCCCGCCTCGTCCCCTTGACCGTCACCCACTTCTGCCGCCGCCGGCCTGTTTCCGGATCCCTGGGCAACTCCACCACCACGGTCCACGAGTCCTTCGCCCTCTTCCTGATGTGCCCTCTCACTCCTTCCGCGCCCTCCTCTCCCGAAGAAAAGGGCCGGGCGGGGCGCCGGGTTACCGCTTCGCCCCGCCCGCCGCGCCCTCCTTCTTTCGGTCAGCCCCGGTCGCCATGCGGATCAGGGCTTCCCGGGGCACCCGGATGAAGTGCCCGAGGCGGAGGTGGGGTATCTCGCCCCTCCGCACCAGCTCGTACGCCGTGCTCCGCTTGAGGCGCAGCACCGCGGCGGCCTCCTCGACCGTCAGGAAGACCGGCATCTCCGCAAGCTCGCGCACTTCCAAAGCGCCATCCCCCCTCGCTACGCTTCGGCCAAGGCCGCGGCCACCAGCTCCGCGAGCCCCGTGCGCGCCAGCGCTGCCGCTTCCCGGCGTGCCTTCCGCGCCGCCTCGCGGGTCCTCTCCTCGGCCTCCTCCAGCTCCTGCCACTCGTTCGGCAGGGCGCGGCAGGCCCGGTCAAGGCGCCACGCCCCTTGCCCCCGGCGCCACCGGAAGTAGAAGACCTGTTCCATCGGCACGCGCGTGCCCGGCCACCTGTCCCGCATGAGCGCGAGGACGGCCTGCCGCCTGGGTTCGCCGGGGCGGCAGTCCACCCAGCAGCGCTGGACGGCGGCCACGCCGCGCACCCCGCACGCTTCCAGCAGCGCCGCCGCCACCTCGGCATCCAGAGGCCTCCGGCAGGAGCACTCCTCGTCCGCCAAGACCAAGCGCGCACGGGCACCCGCGCCTGCGCCGCGGCGCGCCTGCAGCCGAACCAGATCCAACGCACGACCTCCCTCCTGCTGCACCTGGCGGCCGCGACCTCCCCGCTCGGGAGGCTCCTACCCGCGCGCCAGCAGCCAGACTCCCGCAAGCACCAGTCCCAGCCCCGCCCACTGCGCGGGTGCCAGCTTGTCCCCGAAGACGATCCGCCCGGCCAGCGCGACCAGCGCGTACGCGAGGGCCGCACACGGCACGGCGGCGGACGCGGGGCGGCCCCGCAGGAAGCCGAGCCACAGCACGAAGCTACCCGCGTAAAGCACCCCCGCGGCCCACACGGCGGGCTCCAGCAGCGCCGCCGGCGAGCCCCCGGCCCTCTCCACGCCCGCCTTCGCCAGCAGGTGGCCCGCCGCGCCCAGGGCGGACGATGCCAGCAGGAACCCCAGGCCCTCCCCCAGGGTCGGCCACGACGGCACCGTGATCACCTACCCCCCAGCCAGGTCTGGGCGACCGCGTTACCTGTTTTGGGTAAAAAGCCGCGCGCCCGCAGGCGCACCACCAGTGCCAGGGCCTCGGCGGAGTGCCGGAGGAGGCGCGTGGACGACCGGCCCCTCTTTGGCCCGTAGTCCAGGACCAGCGGCACCTCCGACACCTTCCCGGCGAACGGCAGGCACTTCCACAGGAGCTCCACCTGGCACGCCGGGCCGGACGCCGTGACCAACTCCCCGCCCCACGCCTCCAGAGCGCCCCGCAGCGTCGGGGCCGAGTA
>JACIYH010000037.1 GCA_014360055.1 Bacillota bacterium
TCCTTGATGGCCGCGGCCAGGTCCAGCAGTGCCACCAGTTCCTCACGGCTGTAGTCCTGGTCGGTCAGGAAATCCCTACCCCGTAAGTTGCGCAGAAGCTGCCAATCCACCACAACCCCTCCCATCTCGTTTTTCCATCTCGGCCAAGGCCACCCCGCCCGGCACTCCACGCTTCTTCCAGTTCTTTGCGCGTGGGCAGATTCCCTGTCTCCCGGTATTATCTGACCGCGCGCCCGTCTATACACCCGGGCCCGGGGCCAGGGGCCGGTTTACAGTTCAAATCCGGAGGGGAAGGGATCATCCTCCTTGACCACCAGCTGGGTTATGCCCATCAGGTACGACCGGGCCGTGACCTCTGGTACCACCTCACCGCCCGGGCGGACTTCCCGCGCGCGGGCCCGGAAGGACAGCCCCAGCACGCTTTCGTGCACCACCTCCCCCGTTTCCCCCAACTCGCCCCTGGCCAGGAGCAGGGCCAGCCGCGCGGAAATACCCGTCCCCGATGGGGTGCGACCCATGGTGGCGGGGGCGTAGAAATTGGCCACCCGGAAACGGGCCGAGCCGGGGAGGTGTTCCCCCACCGTCACCAGGTCCACCCGCCGCCCCTTGACCTCCAGGGTCCGGGCCGCCTCCCACAGGGCGGTACCCGTCTGCAGGAGGCGTGCCCGCGGTTGCCGGTCGAGGGGGGCAAGGTCCACCGCTCCTGCATCGACGAAGGCGTACACCAGCCCCCCGTATGCCACCTCGGCCCCCACCGCCAGGCTGCCTGCCCGCAACTCCACCGGGCCCAGGTAGCACGAAGGAACGTTGGCAATGGCGACCTCCACCACTTCCCCGCCCGTCACCCGCACCCGGGCATCCACCGGCCCGGCCACGGTGTCCAGCTTCACCGCGAACTCGCCTTCCCGGGGAGGGACCATGCCGCTGTCCACCAGGGCGGTGACCGTGCTGAACGCGCTGTCACCACACATGTCGAAATAACCGCCCGGGTGGAGGAAGATCACCCCGGCATGGGCATCAGGCCGCACGGGCGGCAGTACCACCGCACCCAGCATGTTGGTGTGCCCGCGTGGCTCCGCGCACACCACGCCCCGCACCCAGTCCAGGTGTTGCCGGAAGAAGGCCTGCCGGGCGGCCATGTCCGCCCCCGGCACGAAGGGCAGGCCTGCCAGCACCACGCGGGTGGCCTGGCCGTGGTGATAGTCCATGCAGTAGAGCAGGTGCCTGCCGCGCACCCCATCACCCCGCCCGCTATTTTGCCAGACCAGGCCCCGTTTTTCCAGCCACCGGGCCCGGTGGTACCGCCCCCCGTGCAGCCTCTCCATGGCGATCAGGTGCCCGCGCTCTCGAGCAGCCGTCGCGCCCGCTCGGGAGCGAGTTCTTCCCCCATCTCGCGGGACCTGGCCGTGGCCCGCCTCACCGCCTCGCGCAGAGCGGAAACGAAGCCCATCTCCTCCAGCACCTTCAGGGCGGCCATGGTGGTGCCGTTGGGGGAAGTGACCTTCCGGCGCAGCAGAGCAGGGTCTTCCCCCGTCTCCAGGACCATGCGGGCGGCGCCCAGCACCGTCTGCCGGGTGAGCAGGCGACTCACCTCGGGGCTCAGCCCCACCTCCACTCCCGCCTCGGTGAGGGCTTCCATGAGGAGGTAAACGTAGGCCGGGCCACTTCCACTCAACCCGGTTACCGCGTCGAGCCACTCCTCCGGCACGGTGACCACTGCTCCCACCGCTCCGAAGATGGTGCGCGCCACCTGCTCGTGTTCATCCACCGCCCACCTGCCCCGGGCGACGGCGGTGGCCGACTCCTTGACGTGACAGGAGGTGTTGGGCATGGCCCTGATTACGGGGATGCCCTCGCCCAGGGCCTCTTCCACCAGGGCACAGGGGATACCGGCCGCCACGGAGACGACCAGGTGCCGCGGGGTCACCAGACCCTGCAGTTGGGCCAGGGCAGCGGGGACGTCCGCCGGCTTGGTGGCCAGGACCAGCACGTCGGCGGAGGCGCACACCTCCGCCTTGCTCCGGGTGGTGCGCACTCCCCACCTCAGGGCCATAGCGTCCAGTCGCTCCTGCCGGGACCGGTTGGTGACCACGATGCTGGGGGCAAAGGTCACCCCAGCCCCGAGCAGTCCCGCCACCATGGCCTCCGCCATGGAGCCCGCTCCGATGAAACCTATCCGCCGCCATCTTTCCACCAGCATTCCCGCCACCCCCGCAGGTAAACGAAAAACCCTTCCGCCCCAAGGGCGAAAGGGATTCTTCCGCGGTACCACCTTGCTTGGTCCCCTTACGGGACCCGCTCCACCGGCACGACCGGACCTGCGACCCGGTGATGCCTGCCCCTTCTAACGGAGGGATGCGGCCGGCTCCTCGCCAGCGGCTCCGGGGCGGGTTCGGACCGGCGCGACCGCCCGCCTTGCAGCCACGGGCGGGCTCTCTGCGGGATCGGCTAGGGTCCTACTGTTCCCCTTCACTGCCACGATATTTTAGCGGCATTGTATCGCGCTCTCCCCTCCCTGTCAACCAGAACTTGCGTTCAGAACTCGCCTTCGCGACCGAAGTATCCCGGCCGCACTGAACCACCAACCTTCCCTCAGCGCGGTCGCTCAGCGGTCGCTCATCGGAGCACGTCCCGCCTGCTAGCAGGGTTTCGTGTCCCCGGTCTGAGTGCCGGGAGACGCTCCCAGTTCCCGGCGGGCATGGGAGACGAACTGCTCCATGGCCGCCAGGAACTCCTCCATCGCCGGCGGCGCCTCACGGATGAAGTTTCGGAGGGACTGCCAGCGGATGTCCAGATACTGGTGGGCAAGGACGTTCCGCAAGCGCGTGAACTCCGCTACCGTCCCGGCCAGAGTCGGCTCGAGCACTCCGATCACACCCAGTTGCTCCACACTCTGGCGGTAACTCTCCGGTATGGGTAGATCCCTTGCGGCGAGGACGATCTTGGCCACGTCCGTAGCGGCGTTAATCACGTTTTCCACCAGCCGCTCCAGGCTCCGCCTGCGGTCGCGGTCGCTCACGTATTCGCGCTGGGTCATCGTACGGAACTTGGCGATGTCCTGCACTTCGGTGCGCAGGAAATCCAATCGCCTGAGGATGGACTCCAGGTGTTCTTCCTTGAGCGGACTCACGCTCATCCTCCCCTGTACTGGCGCCGCAAGTCCCAGAAGTCGAGAACAAAGGCGCGGAAGTCTTCCGCCTCCCGCGACACCCGCAGCATTTCTTCCAGGCACAGCCGCGGATCCTTGTTGACCAGCAGCTTCCCCGTCATGGCCGCCCACGCTATGCCCGGGGGTGCATCGTTAAGCACCAGCAAATCTACATCCGTGCCCGTGATACGCTCCAGTTCACCCCAGATGGCAGCAACGTCCCGGGACGTGAAGGGCTGCCTCAGATATACGGCCACGTCCACGTCGGAGGTGGCCCTCCCCCTGGCTCTCCCGTACGAGCCAAAAAGAAAGGCGAAGGCCACCTGCGGATGCAACTCCAAGTACCTGACGAGTTTGCCCTCCCAAGTCGTTTCCGGTCTCCCTTCCGTCCTCGCCTCAGCCCCTATTTCGCGCCGATCCACCTGTCCACTGCCCCCGCTTCATTATGCCGTTCCTTGCCAGTACGAGGAACCTCTCGCGTCGTCTCCCCCATAGTACCACGGCGATGCCGCCGGAAGAACAACCACCCGCAGCGAGTACGGGCATGGAGGGAGGGCAGCAGCCAAACGCACGTCTAAGGGCAAGACGGCGGCACGAGGCCATGAGGGGAGGATCCGTCACACGCGCATTCAGGGGGAGGCAGGGACCATGACGGCATGAAGGGCGAGACAGGAGCCATAAGGATGAAAGGTGCGGGGGAACCAGGGTGGACGAGCAGCGCGAGGGCACCGGCGCACTCTTCGCCGCGCACACGGCAGCCCGGGTGGTGGACTTCGTTTACCGCATACTCATCGTGCGGGCGGCGGGTGCGGCCGCCGTGGGGGCCCTGGGCGTGATCGGTTCCCTCTACGGCCTGCTGGTTACGGTGGCCAGTGCCGGCATTCCCGCCGCGGTCACCAACCTTACGGCCGAGAAGATGGCGAGGGGCGACCGGGCGGGCCTGGAGCGTACGCTGTCCCTGTCCCTCCTGATCACGGGGGGGATGGGGGTCCTGCTGGGAGCCCTCCTCATGGCCGCCAGCAGGCCGGCGGCCCGCCTGCTGTTCCATGACCCCTCCCTGCACCTGCCCATCCTGGCCCTGGCACCGGCTGTGGCCATGGTACCGGTGTCCGGTGTCTACCGGGCTTACCTGCAGGGCCGCTACTTCACCTATCCCACCGCCCGCGCCCGCCTCGTGGAAGCCCTCGCCCAGACGGCGTTCGGGCTCACGGTGCTGGCCCTGGCCGGGCCCCTGCCCCTGGTGGCCGCCACCACCATCCTGGCCTGCGCCGCCACCGCGGGAGAAGCAGCGGGGCTCCTCTCCGTGTACGCCTCCTTCCAGCGGGTGCACTCCCGCCCGGTCCTGACGGGGCGCCAGAATCCACCGCCGGGAGCAGACGCCGGGGAACACCGCCGGGACGCCGGGGTACCCCGGCTCCGGGAGGACCTGGGGACCATGGCCCGCTTCGCCTGGGCCTCCACCAGCGTAAGGCTGGTGGCCATGGCTTCCGGGGCCATCAGCGCCGCCATGATCCCCGCCCTGCTGCGGGCCGCCGGGCACCCTCCCGACCGGGCCCTGGCCCTGTACGGGCAGTTGGGGGGCATGGCGGGTCAGATCGCCTTCTTCCCGGCTACCCTGGTGTGGGCGTTAACCTTTAATCTTACGCCCGGTCTCTCCACATGCCACACCCGGGGGGACACCCGGGCCGCGGCCTGCCTGGTCGAGGAGTCGCTCTACCAGGCCTGGATGCTGGCCCTTCCCGCCGCCCTGTGCACCTTCCTGCTGGCAGAGCCCCTCTGCCGGTTTGCCTTCGGGACGGGAGAACCGGCACTGCTCCTCATCATCCTTTCCGCGGTGGCACCCCTGGTCACCATCGACCAGGTGATGACCGCCTCCCTGCACGGCTGGTACGAGCCCGGCCTGGCCTTCCGGAACTTCGCCGCGGGCGAGGTCATCAACCTGGGTCTCACCTACCTGCTGGTCCCCCGGCTGGGACTGCCGGGGGCGGCGGTGGCCATTGGCATCGGCACCCTCATCGAGGCCCTGTGGGACTGGCTGACCCTGGCCCGCCTGCTGGGGCGCCGGCCCTCTCTCCGCCGCCCGGCCGCACGGGCGGGGCTCCCCGCCGCCCTGTCCGGCCTGGCGGGCTACCTGGCCTACGAGGCGGCCGGCCCCGCCCTCGGGAATTCCCCGGCCACCGTGCTGGCCCTGGTCACCGCCACCCTGGTCGTGCTCGCCTTCCTCTGCGCCGGCCACCGCACCCGCGGCACCCCTGAGGCTTGACTGCCCGCGCCTATCCGGATACGGTAGACGAGGTGGTCAGCTTGCAGGCTCCACAGGTCATCGCGGGGGAAAAGCTCCCCAGGGAGTTCTATGCCCGGCACGGGCTGGAAGTGGCCCCCGAACTGCTCGGGATGATCCTGGTACACGAGACGCCCGAGGGGACCACCGCCGGCCGCATAGTGGAGGTAGAAGCGTACATCGGACCCGACGACCGCGCCTGCCACGCCTTCGGCGGCCGCCGTACCCGCCGCAACGAGGTCATGTGGGGTCCTCCGGGCCACGCCTACGTGTATTTCACCTACGGCATGCACCATTGCCTCAACGTGGTATGCGCCCGGGAGGGGATGCCCCACGCCGTCCTGGTGCGGGGCATGGAACCGGTCGTGGGCATCGAACTGATGGCCGCCCGCCGCGGCCTTGGGGAGTGGGCCGGCTCAGGGGGGCACGGGTCCACCGCCACCCCCGCCAACGATGACGGCACGGGTCGCGACCTCCCGGCCGGCGAGCACACCCGGCGCCTAAGGGAGTTGTGGCACCGGCTGGGGGCAGGACCGGCACGCCTCTGCCAGGCCATGGGCATCACCCTGGCGCAAAACGGCGCCGACCTGGTACGGGGTCCCCTGTACATCATTCGGCCCGCTTCGGCACCCGTGACGGCGGTGGCAGCGAGCCCCCGCATAGGAATCGACTACGCCGGAGAGGCCCGGGACTACCCATGGCGGTTCTATGTACCGGGCAGCCCGGGCGTATCCCGCCCGGCCAGGACCCGCGACGGCAGGGCCGCACCGGGCACCCGCCAGGCCGGGGAAGAGTCTCAAAGCGCGCGGTAGTACAGCTTGCCCCCGGCCTCTTCCCTGATCGCCTCCCCCCGCTCTTCCAGCACGTCCAGGTATCCCATGACCTCCCACAGACCCGACATCAGTTCCACCCAGCTCAAATGGGGGTACAGGTTCAGGACCACCTGGTAGGGGGTCTTCTCACCCTCCATGAGCAGGCCCCACACCGTTTCCGTGCGCCCGCGCAGGTAGCGCAGGCGGGAGGCGGCAAACGAGGCGGGAGAGGTGACCGGTTCCCCGTGCCCCGGGAGCACCCGCTCGGGCCCCAACTGCCGGATACGCTCCAGGCTCTCCATCTGCCGCAGGAGCCCGGGGTACCATCCCTTCCCGTCCATGGCCGGCTCGAGCACGCTGTGAGCGTAGGCGTCCAGGAGAAGCGCATCCCCGCCCAGGCAGGTCCCGTCCTCCCGGCGCCAGAAGCCGGTGGAACAGGAAGAGTGACCGGGAAGGGAAACCACCTCCCACGGGGCGTCCCCCATGCGCACGGTGGTGCCCGGCTCCAGCCACCCGTCGGGACCCGACTCCACGCGGAAGTCGCCCAGTCCGAAGCGACCCTTTCTCAACTGGCGCACAACTTCGCCGGGAACACCGGCCCGGGGAAGGAAGTCGGCGAGGAACTCCTCCCATTCGTCCACCTTCCCGGGCGCCAGCCAGCCCGCCGCGGCCCGGGGCGCCAGGACCCTCACACCGAAGCGGCTGCGCAATCGTTCCCCCAGGCCGAAATGATCGGGGTGGGCGTGGGTGATCACCACCTGCCAGGCCCCGCCTGCTCCCAACCCATGCTCTTCCAGGAAGCGCACCAGGGCCGCCCAGGCCTCTTCCGTGGGTGGACCCGTATCCACAAGCGTGGGCAACTCCCCCTGGATCAGGTAGCAGTTCACCGGACCCACCGGGTAGGGGGTGGGCAACCGCAGCGACACGACCCCGGCCGGGATGAGATCCTGCACCCTCCTCGCTCCTTCCCTGATTCATGCTGCCATTCCATAAGATGGCATCCGTATTGTACCACGAAATGGCCGCCCCGGTCACGCCGATCACGCGCGCTACGCCCCACCCATGAAGAAGGTGCCGGGGACGTACCCCGGCACCGTGCATCCCTCAGGATATGCGTCTTCGGGTGCGAGGCGCTACACCGCTTCCACCACCAGGGCGATGCCCATGCCCCCGCCGATGCACAGGGTGACCAGCCCGCGCCGCGCACCCCGTGCCCGCATTTCGTACAGTACCTTCACCAGCAGGATGGCCCCGGTGGCACCTACGGGATGCCCCAGGGCGATGGCCCCCCCGTTGGGATTGACGCGGGGATCCCCCACCAGGGCCAGTTCCTTTAGTACGGCCAGGGACTGGGCGGCAAAGGCCTCGTTGAGTTCGATCACGTCGATCTGGTCCAGGCTCAGCCGAGCCCGCTCGAGGGCCAGGCGGGTGGCCGGCACCGGGCCGATACCCATGTAGCGGGGGTCAACCCCCGCCACCGCCCAGGAAACCACCCGGCCCAGGGGCTCCAGCCCGCGGGACTCCGCCAGGTCGGCGGGCATGAGCACCACCGCCGCCGCCCCGTCGTTCATGGGGCAGGAGTTGCCTGCCGTGACGGTGCCGTCCTTCTTGAAGGCGGGGGCGAGCCGGCTCAGGGCCTCCATACTGGTGTCGGGGCGCGGGGCCTCGTCCCGGTCGAAAAGGAGGGGCTCCTTGCCCTTGGGCTGGGGAACGGGAACGGCCACCACCTGGTCGCGGAACCGCCCTTCCGTGAGGGCTACCACCGCCTTGCGGTGACTGGCCAGGGCAAAGGCGTCCTGCTCCTCCCGGCTGATGCCGTACTTCTCCGCCAGGTTCTCGGCCGTCAGGCCCATGTTGACGTAGCCGAACAGCTCGGTGGGCGAGCAACTCTCCGCGTTGCGCACGAAGGGATCGTAGAAGGTGACGTGCCCCAGCCGGGCCCCCCACCTCATCTCGTTGACGTAGTACGGCGCGCGCGACATGCTCTCCGCCCCGCCCGCCAGCACCACCCGCGCCTCACCGCACATGATGGCCTGGGCCCCCGAGATCACCGCCTGCAGCCCCGACCCGCACTGGCGGTGGACCGTGTACGCGGGCACCTCCACGGGGATCCCCGCCCAGAGCGCCGCCACCCGGGCCAGGTTGGGGGCCTCGTTGGTCTGCAGCACGCACCCCATAATCACGTCGCCCAACTCGCGCCCTTCCACCCCGGCGCGGGCGAGGGCCTCCGTCATCACCCGGGCGCCCAGCTTCTCGGGCGGTACCTCCCGCAGAGCCCCGCCGAACCTGCCCACCGCCGTCCTCACCGCGGACACGATGACCACCGGGGTCACTCCGCACCCTCCCCCCTCGTCTCACCGCTCCTCATGCGCACCGCTCGGGGACCGGCCGCGCCCCCGGCGCCCGTGCGCCCGCCACGCGTACGCTGGCGCGTCCGGAAGGTGGCCCGGTCAGCGGCCCTTGAACTGGGGCTTGCGCTTGCCCAGGAAGGCCGCGATGCCCTCCTTGGCGTCCTCGGTGCCGAACAGATGCAGGAATCCGGCCACCTCCGTCCTGAGGGCTTCGGGCAGGGGCTGCCCCAGTCCCTCGAAGACCACCTTCTTCATGGTCGCCATGGCCACCGGTGCCTGGGCGGCCAGTTTACGGGCCAGGTTCTTGGTCTGGGCCATCAACTCGCCCTCCGGCACCACCCGGTTCACCAGCCCGATACGCTGGGCCTCGGGGGCCTTGATCATGTCGCCGGTGAGGAGCAGCTCCATGGCCCGCCCCTTCCCTATCAGCCGCGGCAGGCGCTGGGTGCCTCCCCAGCCGGGCATGATGCCCAGGTTGATCTCGGGCTGACCGAAGCGGGCCGACTCCACCGCCACGCGGATGTCACAGGCCATGGCGAGCTCGAGCCCTCCGCCCAGGCAGGTGCCGTTGATAGCGGCGATGACGGGTTTGGGCAGGGTCTCGATCGCCGTAAACAGGGCGTGGCCTGCCTCCAGGAGTTCGCGGCCCGACTGTTCGTCCAGGGTGGGGAACTCGGAGACGTCGGCGCCGGCGATGAAGATGTAGTGACCGGAGCCGGTGATGATGATCACCCGCACCTCCTCGTCCGCCGCCGCCTCATCGATGGCCTGCCTGATCTCCCCGATGGTGGCCCTGCTGAGGGCATTGGCGGGAGGCCGGTTCACCGTGATGGTGAGCAGGGGCGGTTCCCGATCCACCAGGATGTTGTTATACGCCATGTCCTCTCCCCCTTGCATTACGTTGCATCCCGCGCCGCGCGCGATCCCCCCGCGCAGCGCGCATGTTGCCGTGTTCCCGCCATCTCCCGGCGGCGCTACTGCTCACCCGCGGCGTATTCGAAGAACCCCTTCTGGGTCTTCTTGCCCAGCTCCCCTCGCGCCACCATAGTGCGCAGCCGCTCCGGTATGGCGAAGGCCTCCCCGTAACGGGGGTACAGTTCCTCCAGCTTGGCCAGTATTACGTCCAGGCCCACGCTGTCGGCCCAGGCCAGGGGGCCCTGGGGGTACCCTGCCCCCGCCCGCATGGCCAGGTCGATATCCCGGGCGCTGGCGATCCCCTCATCCAGCAGGCGGCAGGCTTCCACGAAGCCGGCCAGCTGGAAACGATCCACGAGCAACTGGGCCTGCTTCTCGTCCATGACCGCGCCTCCTCCCCTACTTCGTGTACGTGTAGAACCCCTGACCGGACTTCACGCCCAGCTTGCCCTCTTTGATCATGTTCTCGAAGTGAGCCGGGGCGGCGAAGCGCGGGCCCAGGGTCTCCAGGGTCTTGCACACGTCCAGCACCACGTCCAGGCCCAGGGTGTCCGCCAGGGTGAAGGGGCCCATGGGGGCCCCGGCCTTCTCCTTCACCACGGCGTCCACCTCCTCGTAAGGCGCCCCCGTCTCGTGCTGGAAGTGGATCACCTGCATCATGGCCGCCAGCAGGATGCGGTTGACCAGGAAGCCCGGGCATTCCTTCACCCGCACGGGCAGCTTGCGCAGGCTCTCCACGAACTCCACCGCCGTGTCCAGGGTCTCCTCGCTGGTCTCCCGGCCGGCGATCACCTCCACCAGCTTCATCACCGCCGCCGGATAGAAGAAGTGCAGTCCCACCACCCGCTGGGGCCGGGAAGTGGCCGCTGCCATCTCCGTGATGGAAAGGGCGGAGGTGTTGGAGGCCAGGATGGCCGTGCTGGGGGTGGCCCTGTCCAGTTCCGCGAACACCCGCTTCTTGAGATCCATCTTCTCGGGGACGGCCTCCACCACCAGGTCCACGTCCCCGAACCCGTCGTACGTAAGGGTGGGTGTGATCAGGGCCATCTTCTGCTCCATCTCGTCGCGCGTCATCCGCCCGCGGTCCACCCTCCGCTGGTAAATGCCGCGGATGCGCTCCATCCCGCGATCCAGCATGGCCTGGTCGACGTCCTTGAGTACCACGGGGAGGCCGCTCCAGGAAATCACCTGGGCGATCTCGGCCCCCATGGCCCCCGCCCCCACCACGGCCGCTTTGAAGATGTACATGCTCCGTTCCCTCCTTCTAACGACGCTCCAGGATCACGGCGCCGCCCTGTCCCCCGCCCACGCACATGGTGGCGAGACCGTAGCGCACCTCCCGGCGCCGCATCTCGTACACCAGAGTGTTGATGAGGCGGAGACCGGTGGCCCCGATGGGGTGCCCCAGGGCCAGGCCGCCACCGTTGACGTTGGCGATCTCGTCGGAGAACCCGAGCAGTTCCCGGCAGGCCAGGTACTGGGCGGCAAAAGCCTCGTTGATCTCGATGAGGCCGATGTCACCCAGTTCCAGCCCGGCCCGCGCCAGCGCCTTCTTCGTGGCCGGTACCGGTCCGATCCCCATGATCCTGGGATCAACACCCGCGAACCCCCAGGACTTCACCCAGGCCAGGGGCTCCAGGCCCAGATCGGCGGCTTTCTTCTCCGACATCACCAGCACACCGGCGGCGGCATCGTTCATGGGGCAGGAGTTGCCCGGGGTCACGCTGCCACCCTTACGGAAGACAGCCGGTGCCAGCGCCAGCCGCTCGAGGGACAGGCCGGCCTGGGGACCCTCGTCCTGCACCACCACCTCGGGCTGGTCGCCGGGCCGCCGGGAGGGCACCGACACGGGCACGATCTCCTCCTTGAACTTCCCCATGCGCTGGGCCCGGAAGGCCTTCTGATGGCTGGCCAGGGCCACCTCATCCAGCTGCCGCCGGGTGAAGCCGAACTGGTCCACCAGGTTCTCCGCCGTCTCCCCCATGAGCAGGCCGGTGAACCCGTCCGTGAGACCCTCCCACAGGGTATCGGAGAACACGCCGTGGCGCAGGCGCAACCCCCAGCGCGCCCCGTGTACCTGGTAAGGGGCCTGGCTCATGTTCTCCGCCCCCAGGGCCATCACCACCTCGGCCTCCCCCAGCCGGATCAGCTGACTGGCGCACACCAGCGATTGCAGGCCGGCGGCGCAGTTGCGCTGCACGGTGAAGGCGGGCACCTCGAGGGGGAACCCGGCAAACAACGAAATCTGCCGTGCCACGTTGGACTCCTTGGGCAACATACCCCCCACGCCGCATATCACCTCGTCCAGCAGGGCGGGATCGAGCCGGGCCCTCTCCACCAGGGCCTTGGCCACCACCACGCCCAACTGGGTGGCCGACATGTCCCGGAACGCCCCCCCGAAGTTACCCACCGGAGTGCGCGCCGCCGCAACTATTACCGCTTCTGCCATGTCTTTTCCTCCTTGCCGCACCAGACTCCCCGCCGGGCCAGACTCCACGCCGCGCCGTATTCCCTGCCGGGCCAGACTCCTGGCCGGGCGAGGTTCGCCGGTCAGGCCGCAAAGGAATCCCGGGCCTGCCGGTCGAATTCCATGCTACCTCGGTTTGGAGAACCGGGGGCCGATCGGGCGCGACCTGCCGGGCTGCCCTGCCAAACAGTCACCGGGAGATCGTCTTTCCTTCCGGCTCCGGACCGGCCCCGGTTCCTGCCCATGGGGCTTCAGCCCTCGGGCTGGCTCTTTTGCTGCTTCTGCTTCTCCTCTTCTACCAGCAGGCGGCGGAGCACCTTGCCCACGATGGTCTTGGGGAGTTCGGAGCGGAACTCCACCAGCCGCGGGACCTTGTAGGCCGCCATCTGCTGCCGGCAGTAGTTGATGATCTCCTCCTCGGTGGCCTGCTCGCCTTCCTTGAGTACGATGAAAGCCTTCACCGTTTCCCCGCGGTAGGGATCGGGCACACCGATCACGGCCGCCTCCTTGACCTTGGGGTGGGTGTACAGGACCTCCTCCACCTCGCGCGGGTAGATGTTGTAACCACCGGCGATGATGAGGTCCTTCTTGCGATCCACGATGTAGAAGAAACCGTCCTCGTCCATGCGGGCCACGTCTCCGGTCCGCAGCCACCCGTCCTTGAGCGTGGCGCGGGTCTCTTCGGGGCGGTTCCAGTAGCCCAGCATCACCTGGGGACCGCGGATGGCCAGTTCGCCCACCTCACCCGCGGGCAGCTGCCGCTCTCCCGTCTCCAGGTCCAGGATGCAGCAGTCCGTGTCGGGGAAGGGCAGCCCGATGCTCCCCACCACGCGCTTGCCGTAAATGGGATTGCAGTGGGTGACCGGCGAACTCTCCGAGAGGCCGTAGCCTTCCACCAGCTTCCCACCCGTGAGGGCCTCGAACTGCTCCTGCACCTCTACGGGCAGGGGTGCGGAGCCCGAGATGCAGGCCTTGATGGAACTCAGGTTGTACTTCTTCACCTCGGGGTAGTTGTTGATACCCACGTACATGGTGGGTGCCCCCGGGAACAGGGTGGGTTTGGTCTTCTCGATGGTCTCCAGTACGTCCTTGGTCACCCACCGGGGGAGCAGGATCATGGTGTGGGCCCCCGCCACCGGGAAGTTCATGGCGGTGGTCATCCCGTAAGAATGGAAGAGCGGCAACACGGTAAGGCAGCGCTCCATCCCCCGCTCCGAGGTGGGGACCCACTCCGCGGTCTGCAGGGCGTTGACCACCATGTTGTAGTGGGACAGCATGGCCGCCTTGGGCACCCCGGTGGTGCCGCCGGTGTACTGCAGCACGGCCACATCGCGCCGCGGGTCAACTTCCACCCGGGGCGGATCGGGCGGGGCCGCCAGGGCCTCCTTCCACCGGTGCACGGTGGGCCCCCAGTCCACCTCCACGGCGTGGCCCTCCCGCTTCGCCTTGATGGGGTACAGGAGGTTGAGCGGGAACTTCAAGGCATCAGCGATGCTGGTGACGATCACGTGGTCCAGGGCCACCTTCTCGCGCACCTTTTTGACGCGCGGGTAGAAAAGGTCGAGGACGATCATCACTTTGGCCCCGGAGTCGTTGAGCAGGTATTCCAGCTCCCTCTCGACGTACATGGGGTTGGCGGCCGCCACCGTGGCCCCCAGCCGCAGCACGGCATAGTACGAGACCACGAACTGGGGCAGGTTGGGCAGCATGATGCACACCCGGTCACCCTTCTTGACCCCCAGCCGGCCGAGGTAGGTGGCCAGGCGGGCCACCCGCTCCCCCAACTGCCGGTAGGTGGTGCGCGCCCCCATGAAAATCATGGCGGCGTTGTCGGGGTGGGTGCGCACCGCTTCGTCGAGCAGGCCGGTCACCGGCATGAGGGGGTAGTCGACGTGCTGCCTGACCCCCTCCGGATAGTTGCGGGCCCAGGGCCGCGTCTTCAGTTCTTCCGGATCGGTTTCCTGCTGGGGAATACGCTCTGTTGTCACGGGCGCTATCCCTCCTTCACGCGCTCACAGAGCCAGGAGCGCTCGTACAACCTCCCGGGGCGGGAAACGGACCACGTAGTCGGCAATCTGAACCAGGTTGTTGTCCGGGTCCGCGGTCACCGCCACCACCAGCTGGCTCTTCTGCACGGCCCCGTTGTGGGCGGGGGAACCCCTGACGCCCAGGCCCAGGTAGAGGGCGGGCGCGATGGCTGCCCCCGATTCCAGCACCCATTCCGCCGGGGCCAAGCCGGCCTCCGCCGCCTCCTTTTCCGCCGCCACCGCCGCACCCCAGCGCCGCGCCAGTTCCACCACTTCCGCCACTGCCTCGGCTGACTCCAGTTCCACTCCCACCCCCAGCACCACACGCGCCCGGCCCGGGGGGATGATCTTCTCGAGCGGGGCCTTCTCGACCGTTTCCTCGCCCGCCGGGGCCACCGCCCCCACCTCCAGGTGGCGCACGCTGCCGCTGCGGCCCCGATCCTGGAAGGTGGATCGGGCTCCCCAGGGGGCCAGCGTCACCAGCACCGGCTGGCGGGCGGGCACCACCGTTTGCCGGAACCGCCCCCCGGCCACCGCCCGCACGGCACGCAGCGCCTGATGCCCCGGTGCCCACTCCACCGCCTCCGTCCGGGCCGCATATGCCGCCTCGAGGAGGACCGCCGCCCGCGCCATCTCCGCCTCCCGCTCCCCGTCGGCCAGGGCAAGGATGGCCACCGGGTTCTCCTGAGTGGCCGCCCGCGCCAGCAGGCGGAAAGCAGGCCCCTCCCCTTCGAGGACCAGCACCTGGTCGGCACCCCGGGAGAACAGGGCCTGGCTGTCGAAGCTGTTGCCGGGGACCACGGCCGCCACCTGGTAGTCACCCTCGTCGGCCAGGGTGCGGGCCACCCCCAGGATACCGGTGGGGTCCCTCCCCTCCGGAAGGTACACCCAAAGGGCCCGGCGGCCGCTGAGGGTCGACCTGGCCTCAGCCCCGGGCTGCACCAGCGCCCCTTCCGGGCAGGAGGGCACACAGGCACCGCATCCGGTGCAACTCTCGGCGATCACGGCGACCCCGCCCACCACCTCTATGGCCCAGAAGGGACAGGCCGCCACGCATTCCCCGCAGCCGGTGCACCTTGAGGCCACCACCTCGATCTCGGCCATCACAGCACCCGCCTTTCCCGCAGCCGGGCCATCAACAGGTGACAGGCTTCCTCCACCCCGGAGGCTTCCAGGGTCTCCCGCAGGGGTCGCCTGCGCTCGGCAGACACCAGCGCGTGCCCCGTGAGCAGGGGAGGAGGAGCCTCCACCTCCACCGTCTCCAGGGGTGCACGCATGGCCCGGGCCAGGGCCATCACCGAGGGCCGGGCCGGTGGAGGTGCATCCACGCTCACGGTCAGCAGGGCGGGGATGCCCAGGCGCACCGTGACCCTGCTGGCACCGTGATCGCATTCCGCCAGCAGGCTTTCAGCCTCACGCCGTACGCTCAACACCCCCGTGGCCACGGGGAGACCCAGCAACTCCGCCAGCATGGGACCAACCGCCGCCCTGCCCTGATCGCCGGAAGCCGCACCACACAGGATGACCTCGGCAGGGTGGTCCCGCAGGTAGGCGGACAGCACCCGCGCTGTTCGTCCGGGGTCGGGATCGAGCCAGGGTTCCTCCGCCAGGGGATCGGGGCGGTGCAGCCGCACGGCACCCGTGGCGCCCAGGGCCAGGGCCTGCCGGAGGGCCGCCTCCCCCTCGGGCCCCGTCCAGGAGAGCACCGAAACCTCGGCCCCCAGCCCCCGGGCCATGGCCACGGCGGCAGCCTCGGCGGGAGCGAGTTGCCGCTCGGCCTCGGTCCCGTCCACCGCCCCCATGGAGAACACCACCTGCGCCTGCACCGGCACCGGCCGCACGCAGACCACGGCGCGCATGACTCACTTCCCCGCCTTCAGCAGATCCCGGGCGATCACCAGCCGCTGGATCTCATTGGTGCCCTCGTAGATCTTGAGGATGCGGGCGTCCCGGTAGGCCCGCTCGAGGGGGTACTCTTTCATGTACCCGATGCCGCCGTGGATCTGCACGGCAAGATCGGCGGCCCGGTTGGCCAGTTCCGAACAGAAGGTCTTCACCATGGCGGCCTCCCGGGAAACCCGCAGCCCCTGGTCCGCCTTCCAGGCGGCGTGGTAGGTCATGAGGCGACCGGCGTGGGCCCCGATGGCCATATCCACCAGCATCCACTGGATGGCCTGATTCTCGGCGATGGGGCGGCCGAACTGCACGCGGGTGTTGGCCCACTGGATGCTCATCTCCAGCAGCTTCTGGGTGGCGCCCACCGCGCCCGCTGCCAGGCCGATACGGCCCATATCGAGGGCTTTCATGGCGGTGATGAAGCCCATACCCACCTCGCCCAGCACATTCTCCGCCGGGACCTCCATGTTCTCGAAGATGAGTTCGGCGGTGTGGGAACCGCGCAGACCCATCTTGCGGTCGACCTTGCCCACCTTGAACCCGGGGAAGTCCCTTTCCACGATGAAGGCGGTAATGCCGCCCCGGGCGCGCAGGGCCGGATCCGTGAGGGCGTACACGATGATGATGTCGGCGATGTTCCCGTTGGTTATCCAGATCTTGCTGCCGTTGATGATGTACCGATCCCCCCGCCGCTCCGCCCGGGTGGCCAGGTTGGCGGCATCGGAGCCCGCGTTGGGCTCGGTGAGCGCGAAACAGGCAATCTTTTCCCCGGCGCACATGGGGGGCAGATACTTCTTCTTCTGCTCCTCGGTGCCCCCGAACAGGATGGACATCCCCGCGAGTTCCACGTGGGGCGCCAGCACGTTGGAGAAGGCAGCACTGGTGGCCCCCAGTTCCTCGAGCAGCACGGCCATGCCCAGCTCGCCCATGCCGCCCCCGCCGTACTCCTCCGGGAAGGGCAGGCCGAAGAACCCCAGTTCCGCCATCTCGCGGATGATCTCGGGCGGGATCTCGTCCTCCTCCTCCACCTTCTCGGAAATGGGCTGCAGGCGGTCGTTGACGAAGTCGCGCACCATCTTGCGCAGGATCTCCAGTTCCTGGGGCAGGTTGAAGTCCAAGTCTGGCTCCTCCCTTCTGCGATTTGCCGGTGGCGCCCCGCGGGCGCCTTTTGGTTCCATCCACCGACACCCCCGGGTAACACGCACCGACACCTGTGGATTACACGCAAGACCCGTACCACACCCCTGCCGCGCCCCGCAGCCCCGTGTTACGGCCCCGTTGGGCCCTTTGCCCCGCCGGCGGGTGTCCTGGTCCGGTCCCCGGGGTGTCCCGGGGGCGGGACACCTGTCCCCACATCCGGACGCATGGCATAGGGGCGGAAAAGGATACCGGGCAGGTATGTAGAAACATTTCATTGATTGCCAACCAGTGGGGGGCTGCCGTTGCGGGTCCGCGATATCATGTCGGCCGTGCGAGGCACCCTGCATCCCTGGGATTCCCTCCAGGATGCCCTGCGCCTTTTCGGTGATACCAAGGCCGACGGTGTCCCCGTGGTGGACGGCCAGGGCAAACTGGTGGGCATCCTCACCCGCTCTCACTTCTACCGGGCCCTGCTGCAGGGGTGCAGTCTGCAGGAGGCGGTGGATTTCCACATGTCCACGGGCGTGGTGGCCATCGCCGCCGACGCCTCCGTGGATACCGTCCTCGATCAGGTGCGGAGCATCCGCGTGGGCCAGGTAGTGGTATGTGAGCAGGACGGCCGCCCGGTGGGCATGCTCACCAAGGTGGACGTCATCCGGCTCCTCCTGAGGGAAACGGACTTCCTCACCAGCGAACTGCTGGGGGTGCTGGAGGCCATGCACGCCGGCGTGGTGGCCGTGGACCGCGAGGGTCGCATCACCCTGGTCAACGCCGCTGCCGCCGCCGTGCTGGGCCGCACCCGCTCCCAACTGGTGGGGCGGGGGACGGCGGAGGTGATGCCTCAGGCACCCTTTGCCGCCGTGATCGCCACCGGGCAACCCATGCTGGGATGTCGCCTGGAGGTGGGCAACGGCCGACCCGTCATCGTCAACACCACACCCATCCGCCTGGGGGATCAGGTGATGGGTGCCATAGCGGTGGTGGAGGACCTTACCGAATACGAAGCCGTGGCCCGGGAACTGGAGACCACCCGCCGCCTGCAGGAAACGCTGGAGACCATTCTGGAAGCGGCCTACGACGGCATCGTGGTGGTCGACGAACGGGGAATGGTCACCATGATCAACCGGGCCATGGCCGAATTCCTGGGGGTGCGCCGCGAAGACGTACTGGGCAGGCACTGCAATGATGTGCTGCCGGGCACGCACCTGCCGGAAGTCCTCCGTCGCGGCGCGGGCGAGTACGCGCGGGTGCAGAACATCCGGGGCCGCCGCTACGTGGTCTCATCCTTTCCCATCATGCGGGACGGGCGCGTGGTGGGGGCAGTGGAGAAGATCCTCTTCCGCAACCTGGAGGAACTGCGCCGCCTGGCCCGGCGCCTGGACCTGCTGGAAGGCAAGGTAGCCTACTACAAGGGAGAACTCGAGCGCGCAGGGGGGGCCAGGTACAGCCTGGACGACATCGTGTGCGTGAGCCCGGTCATGGTGCGCCTCAAGCGCGAGATCGAACGCATAGCCCAGTCCGACTCCACCGTCCTCATCCTGGGGGAAAGCGGTACCGGCAAGGAGTTGGTGGCCCACGCGGTGCACCGTGCCAGTCCCCGGCGCTACGGGCCCTTCGTAAAGGTCAACTGCGCCGCCGTGCCCGAAGAACTCCTGGAGTCAGAGTTCTTCGGGTACGCCGAGGGCGCCTTCACGGGCGCCCGCCGCGGAGGCAAGCCGGGCAAGTTCGAGGTGGCGTCCGGGGGTACCATCTTCCTGGACGAGGTCGGGGACATGTCCCCTGCCCTGCAGGCCAAGATCCTCAACGCACTCCAGGACCGCGAGGTGGTGCGGGTGGGCGGCACCACCCCCATCCCGGTGGACGAACGGGTGGTGGCCGCCTCCAACCGCGACCTCAAGGCCATGGTACGGGAAGGTCGTTTCCGCGAGGACCTGTATTACCGCCTGAACGTGGTTTGCCTGTACGTGCCCCCGCTCCGGGAAAGGCCGGAGGACATCCTGCCCCTGGCCCGCCACTTCCTGGGACGCTACGGTTCCCTTGCTGGCCTCGACGTACGCGACATCTCGCCCGCAGCGGCAGAGGCCCTGCTGCGATATCCCTGGCCGGGCAACGTGCGGGAGCTGGAAAACGCCATGGAGAGGGCCGTCAACCTGGAACTGGGCGACACCCTGGAGGTGTGGCACCTGCCCGACGCCGTGGCGGCCGGCGCAGCCCCGGGCGAACCCGCACCGGGGCGCATCCGCGAGACGGTGCGGGAAGCAGAATGCCAGGCCATCAGCCGTGCCCTGGAGAAAGCCGGCGGCAACAAGACCCGGGCGGCCAGGCTGCTGGGCATGAGCCGGTCCCGCCTCTACGAGAAGATGAAACGCTACGGGATTACCTGACCCGCGCGGCCCGGCGCCACGGGCCCCGCCCCGAGCAGAGCAAGGCGCCATGGGCGGCCGCCCAGACCGTGGCAGCCCGGGCTCGCGGCGCACCCCGCACCTGACCGCATAAAGAAAGCCCCCCTTGCGGGGGGATCCTGCGGAGAGCCGTACTTTTTAGCCTGGCCTAGGCGGCCTGCCCTACCGGTTGCACCTCCACGTCGTAGTCGTTGCCCGCTACCCGGAGGTGCAGGTGCAATGAACGCGAGCGGGCAGGGCTGTCGTCCGTCGAATCGCCCACCGCTGCTGCGGCACGTGCTCCGTCGACTGCTCCATCGCCGGGTGCCCTGTCTGGAGTGTAGCGGGGCCCCTGGCCTGCCACAGGTGTTGCGGGTCCAGATGCGCCTAACACTTCAGCGTGCTTTGCCTCGACCGCACCGGTGCTCAATCCTTCTCTCTGCCGGGAGGCGAGGTCAACCAGTCGTGAGACGATCAGCAAGATGCTCATTGCTACGGCCAGTCCTGCTACGGTTACTGTGAGCCCGATCACCAAGTGGGGGGTGCCCATCACCGGTTGCCTCCCTGCCCGACCTGCCCGAACCCTGGCCCGTTACCCTGCCCGCCCGCGAAACCTCTTTTCGCATGCCGACCCAGAAAACGCAGGATCTGCCGCCCCGAATGCTCCAGGTGGCGGCGCATGAGGTCCTCCGCTTCCGCGCCGTCCCCCCGCTCCAGCGCGTCCAGGATGTGCCGGTGCTCTTCCAGCACCTCCGCCGGACTGCCCTCGGCCTGCAGGCTGATCCTGCGAAACCGCGAGATGTGGTGATCCAGCACCTGCAGGAGGGAGGTCAGGCGGGCGTTGCCGGCCGCCTCCAGCACGGTGCTGTGGAAGACGCTGCTGCTGGCGACGAGACGGTCCAGTTCCCCGGAGCGCCTGGCCTCTTCCCCTTCCTGGAGGGAACGCACCAGCCGCTCGCGGTGTTCGGGCCGCAGGCGACCCGCTGCCAGCCGCGCGGCCAGCCCCTCGAGCACGCTGCGCACCGCATACACCTCGGCCACGTCCCGCAGGTCAATCTCGGCCACCGCCATTCCCCCGCGGGGGTGCCGACGCGCCAGGCCCTCGTGCTCCAGCCTGCGCAGTGCCTCGCGCACCGGGTTGCGGCTGATGCCCATCTCCTGGGCCAGCCTCGCCTCCACCAGTCGCTCTCCCGGCGTGAGGTGACCGGAAACGATGGCCTCCCGCAGCACCTGGTAGGCGCGGTCACGCAGCGGAACCGATGCGGGGATTTCCAGTCGCAAACCCGTCACGCCACCTGCACCTCGCGGCCACCGTCATGCCCGGTCTCCGGGCAGTATACGGTATACCGTCTACCTAAACCCTACCCGGCGCCGCCGGCCAAGTCAATCCCGGCGGAGGTCAAACACGGCACCTGGCGCGGCACCAGAGATGGTGCAATCATTCCACGGCCCCCGCGCACCGGCTTCCTTCCCCACGCTCCGCCTCGCTCTCTCGATCAGGAAGCCCGGCCGGCGGCGGACCTCCGCCCAGGAGTGCACCCGCGCCGCCGCGGCACCGGACCGCGGCCGCCCTCGTGCGGTTAGCCTTTCAACTGCACGACGGTGGCGCCTTCCCCACCCTCGGCGGCGTCGGCCAGGCGGTAAGACTGCACCTGGGGATGACCGCTCAAATACTCCGCCACGGCACGGCGGAGCGTACCCGTCCCCTTGCCGTGGACGATGCGCACCGTTTTCTGCCCGGCCAGCACGGCGTCGTCCAGGTATTTGCCGAGGGCTTCCAGGGCCTCGTCCACCGTCAGGCCCCGCAGGTGAAGCTCGGTGGGGACCTCACGGGCTTTGATCACGGGCAGGTCGCCGGCGGGACGGGTGGGTGTCTCCACCGCCACCAGTTGTGCCACCGGGACGCGGGTGCGCATGATGCCGACCTGCACCTCCGCCCGGCCCTCCGCATCAGGGGGTGAGACCAGGTACCCCTCCCGGCCCGTGCCCAGGATACGTACCCTGCTCCCCAGGAGAAGGGGCCGGCTGGGTTCTCCGGCCTCCGCGGCGGTCACCTCGTGCAGAGGAGCTCCGGCTCCGGGAGGGGCGGCTTCGCTCACGGCACGTCTCCCGGCAACCTCGAAGGGGACGGGTTCGGGCGGGGCGGGTGCGGGAGGCGCAGGCATGGCCTCCGCACGCTGGCGTAAGAGGCGCAGGGTGCGGCGCGCCTCTTCCAGGGCCGCCTCCCGGCGGCGGCGATCTTCCTCCCGGGCTACCTCGCGCAGTACGCGGCTCACCTGCTCCACTTCGCGGCGCAGCCCCTCGACCATTTCCTGAGCCCGCGCCCGTGCCCTCGCCAGGGTAGCCTCCTGGCTCTCGCGCAGGGAGGCGAGCAGCCGCTCTGCCTCCCGGCGGGCGGATTCCGCTTCCTGGCGGGCGCGGTGGGCCGCCTCCAGCTCTGCGGCGGCGCGGGAGCGATCCTCGGCCAGCCCCGCCAGCAGGGCCTCCACACGCTGCTGGTCGGGAGAGAGCAGGGAATGGGCGCGCGCCACTATGTCCGGCGGCAACCCCAGCCGGGCGGCGATGGCGAAGGCGTTGGAGAACCCCGGGGTACCGATCTGCAGGCGGTAGGTGGGTTCCAGGGTAACCGGGTCGAACTCCACCGCCGCGCTCTCCACCCGCGGGTGGGTGTAAGCGAAGGCCTTCAACTCGCCGGAGTGGGTGGTCACCACGGTACGGCACCCCGCCTCCTGAAGGCGCTCGAGGATGGCCATGCCCAGGGCCGCACCCTGGGCCGGGTCGGTGCCCGCCCCCAACTCATCCAGCAGGACCAGGGTGCCGGGCCCGGCGTCCCCCAGGGTGGCCACGATATTGCGCATGTGGGAGGAAAAGGTGCTCAGGTTCTGCTCGATGGACTGTTCATCGCCGATGTCAGCGTGCACCCGCCGGAACACGGCTACCTGGCTTCCGGGGGCGCAGGGTACGTACATCCCGGCCTGGGCCATGAGGGTGAGCAGGCCCACCGTCTTCAGGGCTACCGTCTTGCCCCCTGTGTTGGGCCCCGATATGACCAGGGTATCGAAGTCCCCGCCCAACCGCACGTCGATGGGCACCGCGCTCCGTCCCAGCAGGGGGTGGCGGGCTGCCCTCAACTCCAACTGGCCCTCCCGGTTCAGGTGGGGCCGGGAAGCCGCGAGCGCACGGGCGTAGCGGGCCCGGGCCAGAGCGAGATCCAGGTGAGCCAGGGCGTCCAGCGCGCCCAGGATGTCGGGGCCGTGCGTTCCCACCCGGGCGGAAAGGTCGGCCAGGATGCGTGCCACCTCCTCGCGCTCTTCGGCCGCCAGGCGGCGCAACTCGTTGTTGAGGTCCACCGTGGCCATGGGCTCGATGAAGAGGGTGGCTCCGCTGGAGGATTGATCGTGGATGATGCCGGGTACCTGGGCGCGGGCTTCCACCTTGACGGGAAGCACATAACGCCCGTCCCGCACGGTGATGATGGGCTCCTGGAGGTAGCGGAGGAAGTGCGGCGACCTGATGTAGGACTCCATCTGGTCGCGCAGCCGGCTCTGCAGGAGGCGCATGCTCCGGCGGATGCGGTGGAGGCGGGGACTGGCCTCGTCGGACACCTCGCCCTGGGGCGTGATGCAGGCGGTGATGCGGTCCTCCAGGTCGGGCAGACTCACCAGGGCGGCCGCCCAACGTGACAGCCGCGGGGTGCGCTCCCGGCTCTGCTCGAGAAGGTACTTCACCCGGCGGGAAGCGGACAGGGTGGCGGCCACGTCCAGCAACTCGAGTGGTTCCAGCGAGGCGCCCACCCGGGCGCGGGCGACCTGCCGGCGCACGTCCCGCACTCCACCCAGGGAGAACCCCTCGTCGTCCAGGGCCACGGCCTCCGCCGTCTCCTCCAGCCTCTCTTCAACCCGGTCGGCATCCGCAGAGGGCAACAAAGAGAGGGCCAGTTCCCGTCCCCCCGGCCAGGAGGCGTGCTCGGCGAGCTGGCCCAGGATGCGGTCGAATTCGAGCAGCCGCAGCGTGTGCTGCTCCGCTACCGGTTTCTCCTCTCCCAACCTAACAGGGCCTCCTTGAACGCCAGGCCGCCCCCGTAGCCCCCCAGGCCGCGGGCGCCCACTACCCGGTGACACGGGACCAGGAGTGGCCAGGGATTGGCGGCGCAGGCCTGTCCCACTGCGCGTGCCGCCCGCGGGCTACCCAGGCGCGCGGCCACCTGGCCGTAGGTGAGCGTCTCCCCCGGCGGGATCTCAAGGAGCAGGCGCAGCACCCGGGCCGAAAAGGCGGGCACGCGCTCCCAGGCCAGATCGTCCGCGGGCGCCGGGCCGGTGCTGGAGGCATCGCGGCAGTATCCTTCCAGCCACGCCGCCGCCCGGTCAAGAGTGCGCACGGCCCCGCCCGTGGAGTCACCCGCCCCGGCCGGGCCCGCGTGCTGATAAGGTGCCGTGCGCGCCAGATCCGCGCGGGCCTCGTCCGGCGAAGGGAAAGGGAGGGTAACCCGCTCCAGACCCCGGGACGAGGCCGCCAACCCCACGTGTCCCCAGGGCGTACTCACCACCCGTATAGACAGAATGCTCATGCCTTACCCTCTTCCCCGCCTTTGGTTTGCTCCTCCTCTGCTTTCAAGAGCAGGCGGTGGATCTCCTGCCTGGTGCGCTCCAGGTTCTGCTGCAACACCTGGTCCAGCCGCTGGAGGGTCAGAAGTTGGGCATCCCTCGGGGTGACGGGCTGGGCGTCCTTCTGCTTGAGCACGCTGATCTGCCCCGTAGGCTCCAGATAGGCTTCCTTGACGTCGGCCAGGTTTTCGACTTCCTTCTCCCGAAGAGCTATAGCAAGGTCTTCCAGAGTGACCCGCTCGCGGGTCAGGCCCTGCATCTGGGGCTGACCATCCTTGACCAACATGGTTGAGGTCCCCTGGGTGATCCGCTCCAGGGTCCGCGACTTGGTGTTGGCCCAGGTGAGGAGCAGTTGCAACAGGCCCAGCACCACCACGGGGATGAGCCCGTGGTATAGCTCTCTCTCCTCGGTCACCGGGATGGCCACCAGTTCCCCGATCATGATGATAACGGCCAGGTCGAACGGCGCCAGTTTTCCCACCGACCGCTTCCCCATCAGGCGGACGACGAACAGTACCACCACGTAGAGGATCACCGCCTGCCACACGAGACGGAGCAATTCCATGGCGATCGGTCGCAAGGGAGCCACCTCGACCCTAGTATGCAGCGACCGCCCCCTCCACAGACTCGCCCCACCACCCGGCTCGCCCGCAGACACCCCCGATCCTCAACCGCCCACCCCTCAGCAGAACTGTGCTACCCGCAATCGGTCGAGGATAGCCAGTAGTCCGCGGGAGCCAGAAGGAATTGCTCGAGAGGGATGCCTTGCCCGCCGACCAGAAAGCATCGGTGGGAACCAAACGTCCGGGTAAACGCCTGCAAGCCCGGCAAGGAGTCCTTGCGACGGCCGCTGGTCACCTCAAACGCCACCATTTCCTGTCCGCGCGCCACGACGTAGTCCACTTCCCTGCCGCGTTCCCGCCAGTAATAGACCTCTGCACCCGTCCCCGCCAGACCATTGACGAGATGAGC
>JACIYH010000038.1 GCA_014360055.1 Bacillota bacterium
CGCAGGAAGGCCGGATAGCGGGCCAGCTTCCCGCAGATGGTCCCCCTGGAGAAGGGGTGCTCGGGGTCCCCGCGCAGGGTTACCTCCCGGTGCAGGGTCACGTCCCCGTCCAGGGGCACCGCCCCGCGGCCTCCGACCTCCGCCAGGGCGCCGCACGCATCCCAGCAATCAAACGGACAGGTCGTCTTCCTCATCTGGCGCTCGTCCCCCTCCCTTGTTGCACCCCGCGCTGGTTCAGTATAGCACATACAGGGGAAACGTTTCCGGCCGCCGTGGCGTCCCTAGAAGGGGGTGCACCAGGTGTGGTCGCATGGGGGAAGGGGACTGGCCCGCATAGTTTGGTTCCTTACCTTGGCCGTAGGGTTGGCATTCAGTGGTACTTGTCCCGGCTGGGTGCGGGCCGATGCGGCACCCGTGCAAATTGGAGCGGGAACGGTGGGGGGAGGAGTGACCCCGCGTGCGGACGCCCCGTTGCCCATCGAGATCACCAGCAGCGATCCCGGAACCGGCTTCCGGCTGGCCCTGGCCACCCTGGCCGGAGGGGAGGTACGGGTCCACCGGGTCCTGCCCGGGTTCAACCCCTGGCTGGCCTGCCTGGTCCCGGGCCAACGGGGTCAGGCGGGCTTTGCCGTCTGGGAGTCCCTCCGCCGGTACCCCGGCGCCCGGGGTGAACACCGGTCTGGGGGCCGTTCGGCGGTGACCCTCTGGCGCCTGCGGGGGGATGACTGGGAGCGGACGGTGGTGTGGCAGTCGTCACAGGAACTGGGTGGCCCGGTAATCTGGTGTTCGCACCTGGGCAAGCTGGCCTGGCAGGGGGAGGGTCGCCTGTACCTTGCCCCGCCCCGCGGCGGTGCCCCGGTCGAGGTGGTGCCCGTACCCCAGGGCAGGGACCTCCGGTGCGAAGAGATGTTATTCTGCTGTCGGGGGGTGACCGGGTGAAGCTCGTCACGGTGGTGGGGGCGCTGGTCCTCGTGATCGCCCTGGCCGCCGGCTGCCGGACGGGAGTCTGGAGTGGGAGGTGTCAGTGCCGCTCGAGGAGCGGGAGTCCATGACCGAGGGGTATCTCCTCCCTCCCGTGCCCGGGCAGCCGGCCCCGGCGGCGCTACTGCTCGAACTCGATCGCACCGAGTGGATCTGGTACCAGGGGAAGACTGACGCCACCTGGCGCACCCGCATTGTCTTCGTGACAGACGGTACCGTGGCGTGGACGAGGGGGCCCATGTATTCCGGAGGAGGGAGTCTGACCGGCGACGCGCGCGTGGCGGTCCTGTGCGGAAGTGAGGAACCCTTCGGTGACTTGCGCACGGTGGTTGTCGATGCGGCTGGCGGGCGAGAACTGTGGCACAGGCCCGGGGGCGGCCGCCTGGCCACCCTCCAGGGTGAGGAGTGTCTGTATTTCTACACCAGCCGTGCCGAACCCGCTGGCGAGGTCACCCGCTCACCGTGGTGGACCTGGAGGGGCGGGAAATTGCCGTGGCGTCCTGGCGTGCCACCGGGCGCGGTTCGCAACGGGTGCCCCCTTCGCAGATAAAGCGGGTCACGGTGGTCGCCCGCGATGGCAGCCACGTAAGGCTGAGGGGGCGCATGCTGGAGCGTTGCACCGCCACGGGACAGGTGGTGTGGAGCCGCGACCTGCCACCCGGGCCAGACGATTACTTGCTGGAGGTGTTACCCACGGGCGCGGCTGTAGCCGGTGGGCACGTGGGTGGTGCGGGTTACCTGCTGGTGGCCTACGATCTCGAAGGCAACCGCATCTGGTCGTCGGGAGATCTCAGGGGCAAGTACTGGAAGTGGGGCCCCCTGGGTTCGGGAGAGGTCTGGTGGTCGGCCGTGGACCCGCGCACCGGCTCAAGGAGCCTCGCCATCAAGGGTTTAACGCCGGACACCCTCGCCCGGCCCGCCCGGTTGTGGGAGCTTGGTCCGGTGGGCTGGCTGCACGGGCTGAGTGCCGATGGTGCCTACGCGGTGTGCTCCTCCGATGAGGAGAACGTCATCCTGCGCCTGCCCGGCCGGTAGCCGTGCTGCAGAGGTCAGCACGGTCTTCCCGGCCCGACCTTTCACGAAACCTTCGGCTCTGGAGGTATGATGGCCCAGGCCGCCAGGTAAGCCAGCGGTGCCAGAGGACCGAACACGAAGATAGAAAGTGCCCAGCACAGGCGGGCGACGGTCACGTCCACACCCAAATACTGGGCCATTCCGGCGGCTACCCCGCCTAACCATCGGTTGTCACGGTCTCTATACAGCCTTTTCATTTTTCCACCGTTCCTCGCCGTATGTTTCCTCGCACCATTGTATCCCCCGGACCAACACACGGCAACCCGTGGGCACTGTGTCAACGGGCATGTCAACGGGCGTCTCAGCGCGTGGGGGGGCGCGTCACCGGGCGTGTCAACGGGCATCTCAACGGGCGTTGACAGGGGCCGGACGCGGTGCTAAGATGGGGACGGAATCCTGAGTGATTCGCTCGGGATTGCCCCGGTGGCGTCTTACGCAGGCCGGGAGCCTGTCGCAGGGGCGCGAGCGTGCCACGAGGCCGGGCCGGTGAGGCTGCGGGGGAGCCTGCGGGAGTGCTGGGAGGGCATGAAGCTTTCTACCAAAGGGAGATACGGGGTCAAGGCCATGTACGAGCTGGCGCGCTCCGGTCGCGCCGGACCCCTGCCCCTGCACGTGATCGCCCGCAGGCAGGGGCTTTCCCAGCATTACCTGGAGCAACTGGTGGGGCCGCTGCGGGAGGCCGGCCTGGTACGCAGTGTGCGCGGTGCTCAGGGCGGCTATGAACTGGCACGCCCGCCGGAGGAGATCACCGTCGGGGACGTGGTGCGCATCCTGGAGGGCCCTATCGCGGTCACGGATTGCACCGTGCCGGGGGTCGGGGTCGAGCATTGCGGCCGCGCACAGGGTTGTGTGGCGCGTGGTGTCTGGGAGCGGGTATCGGAAAGCATTGCCCGCGTGCTGGATTCTATCACCCTGGCCGACCTGTGCCGGGAGGCGGGCGACCCTGCGGGGGATGCTGCGGGTGAGGCCGCCGGGGAGCGCGACGGGGAAGGGCGGGGCGGCTGCCCGGCCCGCGGGGTGCCAGAGAGGGTGACCAGGGAGCGGCACGGGCCCGGTACAAATCGGCGGAGGAGGAAAGGGGAGGTCAGATGAGGCGCGTTTACCTCGATCATGCTGCCACCACACCCGTCCATCCGGAAGTGGTGGAAGTAATGAGGCACTACATGTTGCAGGATTGGGGTAATCCGTCGAGCATTCACTCTTTTGGCCGGGAAGCCCGGGCCGGCGTGGACGAGGCCAGGGCGAAGGTGGCCGCCCTCATCGGGGCCGATCCCGAGGAGATCGTCTTCACCGGTGGCGGCACCGAGGCCGACAACATGGCCATCAAGGGCACGGCCTGGGAGTTGCGCAACAAGGGAGATCACATCATCACCTCGGCCGTGGAGCACCACGCCGTGCTGCACACGGTGGAATGGTTGGAGAAGCAAGGGTTCCGCGCCACCTACCTCCCCGTGGACGAATACGGCATGGTGGACCCCGGGGACGTGGAGAGAGCCATCACCTCCTCCACCATCCTGGTTTCCATCATGGCTGCCAATAACGAAGTGGGCACCGTGCAGCCGGTGGCTGAGATCGCGCGCATCTGCCGGGAGAAGGGGGTACGGTTCCACACCGATGCGGTGCAGGCGGTGGGACAGCTTCCCATCGACGTTCATGCCCTGGGTGTGGACTTGCTCTCGCTGTCGGCGCACAAGATATACGGTCCCAAGGGGGTGGGGGTCCTGTACGTGCGCAGGGGTGTGCGCCTGACGCCCCTTCTGCACGGGGGTGCCCATGAGCGTAAGCGCCGGGCCGGTACGGAGGGTGTGCCGGGCATCGTGGGCCTGGGCAAGGCCGCCGAACTGGCCCGCCTGCAGTTCGACCAGCGGGTGGAGCACTACCGGCGCGTGCGGGATCTCCTGTGGGAGCGCATCCGGGAGAGGGTGCCCGAGGTGCGGTTGAACGGACATCCCACGGAGAGGTTGCCCAACAACCTCAACCTGAGCGTGCTGTACGTGGAAGGGGAGTCCATGCTCCTCAACCTGGACATGAAGGGGATCGCCGCCTCGTCCGGCTCGGCGTGCACGTCGGGGTCGCTGGAGCCGTCGCACGTGCTCCTGGCCATGGGGATTCCCCACGAGGTGGCCCACGGCTCGCTGCGCATGACGGTGGGCGTGTCCACCACGGAGGAAGATACCGCTTACGTAGGCGAGTCCCTGGGTGAGATCGTGGACCGGCTGCGCGCCATGTCGCCGTTGTGGAACGCCCGCGTGCGGTAAGCCGCCGTGGGCAGTCTCCAGGGCGAGTCCACGGGGGGCTCCAGGCGAGTCCATTGGGGGGATCAGAGTGTACAGCCAGAAAGTGATGGAGCACTTCACCAATCCGCGCAACGTGGGAGAAATCCCCGATCCGGACGGCGTGGGCACGGTCGGCAACCCGGTCTGTGGTGACCTGATGAAGATCACCATCCGGGTGAAGGATAATCGGATAGAGGATATCAAGTTCCTCACCTTCGGGTGCGGCGCCGCCATCGCCACCTCGAGCATGGTGACGGAACTGGTGAAGGGCAAGACCCTGGAGGAGGCCATGCAGGTCACCAACCGGGCGGTGGCGGAGGCGCTTGATGGGTTGCCCCCCATCAAGATGCACTGCTCCAACCTGGCGGCCGACGCGCTGCACGAGGCCATCAAGGACTACCTGTCCCGCAACGACGGGCGCAAGGCAGCCGGCGAGACGTACGAAGGCGCACCCGGGGATCGGGAGGTCGATGAGCGGGGTGGAGGGTCCCGCTGACGGCAGGCGGGTACTGGCGGCCATGAGCGGCGGCGTCGACAGTTCGGTCGCCGCCGCTTTGCTGGTGGAGGCCGGTTTTTCCGTGGTGGGCATCACCATGAAGCTGCCCGGGGAGGAAACCGGCGGCGAAAAGGTGTGCTGCTCCCTGGAAGCGGCGGAGGGTGCGCGTCAGGTGGCCGCCCGCCTCGGCATTCCCCACTACGTCGTCGACCTGCGCGCAGACTTCGAGCGGCTGGTGGTGCGCCCGTTCATCGAGGAGTACCTGCGGGGGCGTACGCCCAACCCGTGCGTGGTGTGCAACCGGGTGATCAAGCTGGGGGTCCTTTGGGATCGCGCCCGTGCCCTGGAATGCGACTTCGTGGCCACGGGGCACTACGCCCGTGTCCTCTGCGCCACCGGCCATGGTGGCCAAGTGGCGCGCGGGCGTCACCTGCTGTGGCGGGGGTGTGATCGCCGTAAGGATCAGTCCTACGTGCTCTACCGTCTGGGCCAGGAGGAACTCAGCCGGCTGCTCCTGCCGCTGGGGAATCTGACCAAGGCGCGGGTGCGGGAGATCGCCCGGAGGCGCGGATTCCCCACGGCCGGCCGGCCCGAGAGTCAGGAGATCTGCTTCATTCCCGGGGGGGACTACCGGGAGTTCCTGCGGGAGCGGCTGGGCGACCGCGCCTTCGCCGCCGGTCCCATTGTGAGCAGGGAAGGGGAGGTACTGGGAGAGCATCCCGGTCTGGCTTTCTTCACCGTGGGGCAGCGGCGGGGACTGGGCATCCGGCGGCCGGGGCCCTGGTACGTGGTGGAGATCCGGCCCGAGGAGAACGCGCTGGTGGTGGGCCGGCAGACAGAATTGCTGGGGCGTGCCCTGGAAGCCGAGGACGCCCGGTTCATCCCCTTTGCCTGGCCGCAGGGACCCCTCGACGTGGAGGCCCAGGTGAGGTACCGCGGCCCCGCCCTTCCCGCGACGGTGAATCCTCTCGGCCCGGGGCGGGTCCGGGTGGATTTCCGGGAGCCGCAGCGGGCCATCGCGCCGGGCCAGGCCGTGGTGTTCTACCAGGGGGATCTGGTGGTCGGCGGCGCCACCATCACCCGCGCCCTCGGGGGCTGACCGGCGAGACGGGGCAGGGCGGCGCCCTACGGCGCAAACGATCCGGACGATCCGGTCTGCGGGGCGTGCTGCGGGGCCAACCCCGACCTTGCCGCTCAGAATGAAACTTTGTTCAGCATGGGATACTGATTGGTGAGGGTGCGTCCCTCAAATGTTTTTGGGGAGGACGGACTGTGGAGGTCGTGTGCCCCGTCTGCGGTGGTAGGGCCACCGGGAGGGTGGGGAGCGGGCAATACTACTGCTGGGACTGCTGCGTGGAGTTCTCCGCCGGCCGCCGGGGGGTACAGGTCTACCGGGTGGAGGAAGACGGCAGCCTGGTGCACCTCCGGCCCGAGGAAGTGCGGGAACTCACCGGCGTCCGGCGGTCGGGAGATCACCCGCCGCGAACCTAGCCCGCCGGGGGGCGGGTGACGTGGAGGAAGTGATGGTCGTGGGCACTTTTTGGCGAGGCCTGCTGGCCGGGTCAATCCTGGGCATGGCAGCCGTGCTGTTCATGAGTCCGGAGACGCGTGCCGCCTCGCGGCGCCGCCTGATCGACGTGGCGGGCGAGAGCGTGCGGCGGGGTGTGCGGCGCGCCTGGAAGGGCATCAGGTCGCGTATCGTGCGCATGGTCGTGAGCTGAGGCGCCGGGTCGCCCGGCGGCACATGGCAGGGCTGCCCGCTTCCGCCGGGCGGGCGAGGGCGGGCAGGTGGCATCCGGGCCGCGTGCTGGCCCTGGCGGGCTTCGGACTGGCCCTACTGGTATTCCTTTACCTGGTGCGGCGCGTCCTGCCCCCGTTCCTCGGTGCGTTGGCCCTCGTTTACCTGCTCAACCCGGCCGTGGCGTGGCTGCAGAAGCGGGGTTTGGGCCGCACGGTTGCCATAGCGGCGGTCTATGCGGTCGTGGCAGCACTGACGGCGGGTTTCCTCCTCGTTTACCTCCCCCGGCTGGTCGCTGAAGTGGGGGCGGCAGCCGCGCAACTGCCCTTCTATGCGGAGCGCCTGAGCAGGTGGGCCTCCGACCTGCAGGGGCGTCTTTCGCCCGCCTGGTTGCCGGCCGCGCTCCGCGTCGCCGTGAACGACGTCCTGCTGGCTGCCCAGGGGGCAATCATCAATGACGCCCGTGAAACGGCGAGGGGCGTGGTGAGCGCCGCCCCCGTGCTGGCCAGCCTGCTCCTGTCCCCTTTCCTGGCTTACTTCCTCCTCCGCGATTTGGAAGCCATCAAGGCCTGGCTCTTCTGCCTGGTCCCCTGGCACCTTACCGAGAGGGGATGGCAGGTGGTGGCGGAAATGGACCGCGCCGTGGGCGGCTTCTTCCGCGGACAGGTGGTGGTGGCCGGCCTGGTGGGAACCCTTGTAGCCGCGGCCATGTTCCTCCTGGGCATGCCTTTCCCCCTGCTCCTGGGCCTGGTGGCGGGGCTGACCGACCTCATCCCCTACTTCGGCCCGGTCCTGGGGGGCATCCCCGCGGCGTTACTGGCGCTCACCCGCGGGCCGGTCATGGTGCTGAAGGTGGTACTGGTACTGGCGCTCATCCAGCAACTGGAGGCCGGTTTCCTGTCTCCCCGTGTGGTGGGGCAGCGGACCGGGCTCCACCCCGTGTTGGTGGCCGGGGCCGTCCTCTCCGGAGGCTACCTGGGGGGGTTCACCGGGATGATCCTGGCCGTACCCGTGGCGGGAGCATTACGGCCCCTGCTGTCCCTCGCTTACCAGCGGCTGGTTGACAATCCCCGCGCCTGACCGTCCCCGCCCCGACCGCCCCTGTTCCGCGCCCCTGCCTCTGACCGCTCCTGCCCCGACCACCGCTGATCTCCCCTGGTGAGGGGTCCGGCCCCGACCGTTCCTTCCGCCGCCGCGGCCTCTCATGACAGGGTGCTGCGGTCGTGCTATGATCTGCGTGGTGAACCGCTGTTGGGCAGGACAATGGCCCTGGACGTGGGCAGCAAGACCATAGGTGTAGCGGTTTCCGACCCCCTGGGGTGGACGGGTCAGGGCGTCGCCGTCATCCGCCGTAAGAACCGGGAATCTGACCTCGCCGAGGTGCTGCGACTCGTGCGGGAGTGGGATGTCACCGAACTGGTGGTGGGCCTGCCCCTGTCCCTGGACGGCAGTCGTGGGCCCCAGGCGCAACAGGCGGAGACCTTCGCGAGACGGCTGGCCGAGGCCAGCGGGCTACCCGTTCGCCTGCAGGACGAGCGGCTGACCACACGCCAGGCGGAACGGGTGCTGGTGGACGCCGACGTCAGCCGCCGTCGTCGCCGGCAGGTAATCGACAAGGCGGCCGCCGTCCTGATCCTGCAGTCCTACCTCGATTCCCGGCGCCGCGACCCCTGAGCGGTATCCCGGCGATAGGCGGAATGGCCGGGGTTAGAGGAAGAGGGCGACCAGCAGCGGGGCCACGAAGATGGCCGGCAGAAGGTTGGCTACCCGGACGCGCTTGAGTTCGAGGAGCCCGAGGCCGATGGCAAAGATGAGCAATCCGCCGGTGGCGGTCATCTCCGCCACCATGGCCGGGGTGAGGATGGCCTGGGCCCAGGCGGCCGCCAGGGTGATGCTGCCCTGGTAGGCCAGTACCACCAGGGCGGAAAAGGTTACTCCCGTGCCCAGGGAGGAAGCGAAGGCCAGGGCGGCAAAGCCATCCAGCATGGCTTTGATGGCCAGGGTGGAGTAGTCACCGGTGAGGCCGTCCTGGATAGAGCCCATGATGGTCATGGGGCCCACACAGAAGACCAGGGACGCGGTGACGAAGCCGCGCGCAAACCGCCCGCCCGCGGCCGTCTCTGCGCCGGGCGACACGCGGTCTTCCAGCCGCCGGGCCAGGCGGTTGAGGGCGGCATCGATGTCCAGCAGTTCCCCCGCGATGCCGCCCAGCAGCAGGCTGCCCAGCAGCAGCAAGACGTTGGAGGTCTCGAAGGCCATCTTCAACCCGATCAGGATGGTGGTGAGCCCGAGGGCGTCCATTACCGTGTTGCGCACCCGGGCGGGGAGGCGATTGCCCAGCAGCGTGCCCAGGGTGCCTCCTGCCACTACGGTGGCCGTGTTAATGAGGGTTCCCGTCACCGACTTCACTCCCCCTGCCGCAATCTCGACCGTCAGACGATAGCCGCGACCCCGACCGCCAGACTACTGATCATCCTGCGAGCGCTCTCAGTGTCACCGTCCCGATAGTCCCGGCCTCCGGTGCCCCTCGGTCAGTCGTGATCTCGCTCCCCCGGTATACATAACCCCACTCTCAGTTGTTTTACGGAAACCACCAACCTCCTCAAGGCCACCGTCTGGAAGCTGCGCTACCCCCCAGTGCCAACGTAGTGACTGTCATTCCCCCAGGATGGTCAGGACTATGAGACTCCCATGGGCCTCTCCATGATCACCCCAGTGTCAGTAGTGGGGCGTGCCCGCGTGGCGGCGGTCGATGGCCCGCACCAGGGCCAGGCTGTACCGGGCCACCCGCCGCAGGGTTTCCGGTTCGATGTTCTCGATGGTATCGGTGGGCCAGTGGTAGTTCTTGATGAGGCCGAGATCGTCCAGGGTGAACAGGGCCAGGGCCCGGAGCCCGCGCATGAGGGCAGGAGTGGCATCGGTGTAGCCCAGGCCGAACCTGGTGCCCCGGATGTCCCAGTCGGGAAAGGCGCCGGCCACCTCGGCCGCCAGGGCCACCAGGTTGGGGGCCATGGGCAGGTAGCCCATGATGCCCTCGCCCGTGAGGTAGCGGATGTGCCCGGCTCCCACCGAATCGAAGACCAGGATGTCGGCACCCCGCAACTGGGCGAGGTGGGCCCGCACGAAGCGATCCATGCCTGCCGCGTATCCCACTTCCTCGCACCCGGTTACCACGCACCAGAGTTCGGTGTGATCCAGCGGTTCGGCCGCCACCGCCTCGCCCACCCAGAGGGCGGCAGCCACCCCGGAGGCGTTGTCGTTGGCTCCGGGGATGTAGCGGCAGAAGAGCTCGCGGTGCAGGAGCACGTATCCCCCATACAGGGCGATGGCCGCCAGGGGTAGTGTCAGGAGGCGCCACGGTAGGGGGCCGGGCGGCACGCCCAGGGCGGTGAGCAGGCTGAAGAGCAGCAGACCACCGGCGGTGACCATGTTCAGGATGTGGTTGAGCCGGAAGAGGTGGAGGCGGGCCGGGTGGTAGAAGAGGGCGGAACGCGTGCTATCTACATGGGCCGCCAGCACCACCCGGTGGCGGACCTCGCCGCGGGGTTTCACCACGCCCAGGACGTTCTGGCTGGGTCGCCCCGGGAAAAGCCGGCCCACCTCAAAGGAGCCCCGCGCCAGTCCCACGAAGGCGGCGAAGCCCGCCGCCGCCGCGGCCACCGCCACCCACGGCCACACCCAGACCAGTACGGCGCTCGCCACCAGGAGCACGGCCACCAGTCCCCAGGGCCAGCTGAGGGTCGGGCACGAAGAGAACGGCTCCACGCTGACCGAGTGGGCCCAGCGTTCCATCTCGCGGCGCGCGTACTCCGCCCCGCGGCGCTCTCCCTCCGTGGTGGCTCCCCGCGGCCCGATTCTCGCCGCCAGTTCCTGCACATGCTCCACCGGGTCCCGCATCGCCGTCCCCCCCGTCGTGCTGCTTTTCCGCCATTGTATCCCGCACCGACCCCCGCGGCCAAGCCCCTCTCGGCCGAGTAGGCAGAGCCGGGCCAAGCCCCCCCCCGGGGGCGAGCCTCCCTGAGCGAAACGGGCCAGGCCGGGCAAGCCCCCTGGTTGACAGGGGCTTGTGTGTCCCGTACAATCAGGGACAAAGCGATGACGGGGCCGAGTAGGCCGCCCCACCGTGCAGAGAGGAAGCCCACGGCTGCGAGGTTTCCCGGGTAAGCGGTCGAACGCCTCCCCCGAGTTCCGGTGCCGAAAGCCCCACTCAGGCGGGTGCCTCCTGCGGAACCTCTACCAGGTGAAAGCGTCAGACCGGAGGTGACCCGGGGGCGCAGCAGGGGGACGAGTAGGTGTCGGCGGTGGTGCCCGTTAGGCACAGGGTGCCGGCCAGGGCAGGCAAGCGAGCCACTGTGAGCGTGTTTGCCGGTCGGGCACCTGCAGAGGCCGCTGCGGCGACGCGGCGGTGAACAGGGTGGTACCGCGAACGTATCCCTCGCCCCTGCGGGCGGGGGATCATCTTTTGCCGGGCTTTCTGAGGTTCACTGCGCTTGATGGGTTACGCATGGCTGATGGAAGTGGGGAGGGGATTGCGGTGACCGGAAAGGAATTGAGGCGGAAGTTCCTGGAGTTCTTCGCGGAGAGGGATCACCTGGTACTGGACAGCGCCCCTCTGGTCCCCCGGGAGGATCCCACGCTGCTGTGGATCAACGCCGGGGTAGCGCCGCTCAAGCCGTACTTCGCCGGCAAGGCGGAACCGCCGCGCCACCGGCTGGCTTCCAGCCAGCTTTCCCTGCGTACCACCGACATCGAGAACGTGGGGCACACGCCGCGCCATCACACCCTGTTTGAGATGCTGGGGAACTTCTCTATCGGCGACTACTTCAAGCGCGAGGCCATCGTGTGGGGGTGGGAGTACCTGACGGGGGTGCTGGGGCTCCCGCGGCAGGACCTGTGGGCGAGCGTCCATCCCACCGACGATGAGGCGCGCCAGATCTGGATACGCGACGTGGGGTTGCCCGCCGAGAAGGTGGTGGACGACGAGACCAACTTCTGGGACATCGGGCCGGGGCCGTGCGGACCGTGTTCGGAAATCTACATCGACCGCGGTCCCGCCTTCGGCTGCGGGTCGCCCGATTGCCGCCCCGGGTGCGAGTGTTCCCGCTACCTGGAACTGTGGAACCTGGTGTTCAGCCAGTTCAACCACCTGGAGAACGGCGAGTACGTACCCCTTCCCCGCAAGAACATCGACACCGGGATGGGCCTGGAGCGCATCGCCTCGGTGATGCAGGGGGTCAACTCCAACTTTGAGTGCGACCTCCTCTTCCCCCTGGTGAGCGAAGCCGCCCGTCTTGCCGGCAAGCGGTACGGGACGCAGGAGCAGGACGACGTGGCCATGCGGGTCATCGCCGACCACCTGCGGGCCATCACCTTCGCGGTGGCGGAGGGGGTACTGCCCTCCAACGAGGGCAGGGGATACGTCATCAGGCGGCTTTTGCGCCGGGCCGTCCGCTACGGGCAGTCCCTGGGCATCGGGGAGGCTTTCCTGCACCGGCTGGTGCCCGTGGTGGTGGACGTCATGGGTGATCCCTACACCCACCTGCGGGCGGCTGCGCCTCAGGTGGCGGGGGTCCTGCGGGCCGAGGAGGAGCGTTTCCGCCAGACCCTGGCGGAGGGGACGGAGCGCGCCCTGGAACTGGTGGCGGCGGCCCGGGAGAAGGGCCTCGACCGGCTGCCCGGGCGGGATGCCTTCCTGCTGTACGACACCTACGGGTTTCCGCTCGACCTCACCGCCGACATCGCCGCCGAGCAGGGGCTGGGCCTGGACCGGGAAGGGTTCGAGCAGGCCATGGAGGAGCAGCGGGAGAGGGCCCGCGCGGCCCGGGCGGTGGAGGGCTGGGACATTGGGTCCCCCCTGGATATGCTGCTGGGCCAGCATCCCGAAACCGATTTCGTGGGCTACGAGCGGCTGGAGGAGGACGCCACGGTTCTCGCCCTGCTCCCCGGCGATACCCGTGAAGGGAACGGCGGCGCCCATGAAGGCGGCGGCGCCGCGGCGGGCGAGGGCGCCCGCCAGGAGGGGGCCGGGGATCAGGTGCCCACGCAGGCCGGCGCCAGGGCGCTTTCTCAGGGGGACAGGTTGCTCAATGAGGTGCGGGCGGGAGAGCGGGCCCGCGTGTTGCTTGACCGCACCCCCTTCTACGCCGAGGCGGGGGGACAGGTGGCCGACACGGGAGAAATCACCCACGGCGCCCTGTCCGCGCGCGTGCTGGACGTGCAGCGGACGCCGGGGGGGCGCATCCTCCACCTGGTGGAGGTGGACCGCGGTACCCTGCGGGTGGGGGACCGGGTGAGGGCCCAGGTGGACGGCGACCGCCGCCTGGACATCGCCCGCCACCACACCGCCACCCACCTCCTGCACCGGGCCCTGCGCGAGGTGCTGGGGAGTCATGCCACCCAGGCGGGGTCGCTGGTGGCACCCGACCGGCTGCGCTTCGACTTCGTGCACTACCAGGCGCCCTCGCCGGCTGAGTTGCGTCGGGTGGAAGACCTGGTGAATGAGAAGATCATGGCCGACCTGCCCGTCGAAGCGCTGTATACCTCGCGGGATGAGGCCACGCGCATGGGGGCCGTGGCCCTCTTCGGGGAGAAGTACGGGGACACCGTCCGGGTGGTCCGCATGGGGGACTTCAGCCTGGAACTGTGCGGTGGCACCCACCTCCGTTCCACCGGGCAGGCGGGCATGTTCCGTCTCACCTCGTCCTCGGCGGTGGCCGCCGGGGTGCGGCGTGTGGAGGCGGTGGCGGGGCGGATGGCCCTGGCCTGGGTCCGCCACCAGGAGGAACTGCTCGCGCAGGCGGCGGAACCCCTGGGAGTGGCACCCGAGCAGTTGCCGGCCCGGGTGGTCGAACTCCGCGAAGAACTGGCGGCGGCGGGGCGGCGGCTCGACTCCCTGCAGGCTTCCCTGCTGGGCCGGGAGGCGCGGTTGCTGGCCGCCACCGCCACCGAGGTGGACGGGATCAAGGTGGTGGCCGCCCGTTGCCCGCTGCCCGATCGGGGGGCCATGCGCACCCTGGGGGACGAGGTTCGGCATAGCCTGGGATCGGGAGTGGTGGTGCTGGCGGCCGAGGAGGGGGGACGCGCCTACCTGCTGGCCATGGTGACCCCCGACCTGGTGGGACGCGGACTCCACGCCGGCCGCCTGATCAAGGCCCTGGCGCCCCTGGTGGGCGGGGGCGGAGGGGGGAAGCCCCACATGGCGGAGGCGGGCGGGCGCGAGGTGGCCGGCATCCCGGACGCCCTGGCTCGCGTCGCAACCGAGGTGCGGTTGCAGGCGAAGCAGGAATCCTGACACCGACGTCGTATATGGCTTAGTCAAAAGCAGCAAACGTCGTCGCAGGAAGGATACCTAGGGTTCCGCATCCGGGATCGGACCCGGGTGGTCAGCGACCGAGCGGTATCGGCCCGGGAGAGGGGCCAGGAGGTACCTCCCCGGGTACACCGTGGGTACAAAAGACCCGAGCGGCAGGTTCCTGTCCGGTAGGAGACTTGCCTCTTCGGGCCTTTTTGTATTGCGGGGCCTGCCAGCGATTCAGGAGGGGTGCTGGTGGAAAGACGTGTGCTCATCTTTGATACCACTCTGCGCGACGGCGAGCAGTCGCCGGGCGTGAGCCTGACTCCGGCGGAGAAGCTGGAGATCGCCCGCCAGTTGGCCCGCCTGCGGGCGGACGTGATCGAGGCGGGCTTCCCGGTGGCTTCCCCGGGGGACTTCGAGGCGGTGAAAGCCATCGCCCGGGAGGTCAGGGGTCCCGTCATCTGCGCCCTGGCCCGCGCCAACCCGGTGGACATCGACCGGGCGGCGGAGGCGCTGGCGGGGGCGGAACGCAAGCGGATCCATACCTTCATTGCTTCGTCGGATGTACACATGAAGTACAAGCTGCGCAAGGAGCCCCGCGAGGTCATGGAGGCGGCGGTGGCAGCGGTGAAGCGGGCCCGCCAGTACACGGAGGACGTGGAGTTCTCGGCCGAGGACGCCACCCGCAGCCGCCCCGATTTCCTGTGCAGCCTCTTCCGTGCTGCCATCGAGGCGGGGGCCTCCACCATCAACGTGCCCGATACGGTGGGGTACACCACCCCGCGGGAGTTCGCGGAGTTGATCCGCTTCCTGCGCGAGAACGTGCCCGGCATCGACCGCGTGGTCATATCCGTCCACTGCCACGACGACCTGGGCCTGGCGGTGGCCAATTCCCTGGCCGCCGTGGAGGCGGGCGCGGGCCAGGTGGAGTGCGCCGTGAATGGCATCGGAGAGCGTGCCGGGAACGCCTCACTGGAAGAGGTGGTCATGGCCCTCAAGGTGAGGCAGGATGCCCTGGGTGCGTTGACCGGGATCGCCACCGAGCAGATTTACCGTACCAGCCGGCTGGTGGCCACCCTCACGGGGATGCCGGTGCCTCCCAACAAGGCGGTGGTGGGCGCCAACGCCTTCGCCCACGAGTCGGGCATCCACCAGGACGGCGTCCTGAAGGAAAGGACCACTTACGAAATCATGCGCCCCGAGGACGTGGGCGTCCCCGCTGGCCGCCTGGTGCTGGGGAAGCACTCCGGTCGCCACGCCTTCCGGGAGCGCCTGCTGGCCCTGGGGTACCAGTTGCGGGAGGAGGACGTGGAGAAGGCCTTCGCCCGTTTCAAGGAGATGGCGGACCGCAAGAAGGACATCTCCGACCGCGACCTGGAGGCCCTGGTGGAAAACGAGGTGCTCAAGGAACCGGAGGTATGGAGCCTCGATTGCTTCCAGGTGTCCACGGGGAACCGCTCCCTCCCCACGGCCACCGTTTCCCTGGTGAAGAACGGCCAGGTGGTCCAGGAGGCTGCCTGCGGCGACGGTCCCGTGGATGCCCTGCTGCGGGCGGTGGAACGGGCGGTGGGGGCTGACTTCCACCTGCTGGAGTTCTCCCTGAAGGCGGTCACGGGGGGTAAGGACGCCCTGGGTGAGGCGGCCGTGCGCGTGGAGCGCGACGGGGCCGTCTACTCGGGCCGTGGCCTGAGCACGGACGTGTTAGAGGCCACCGTGCGCGCCTACCTGCAGGCGGTGAACCGCTGGCTGAGCGGGATGCCGGTGCGGCGCCAGGTGGCCGCGGCGGGGGTGGACTGATGACCACGACCGCAGGTGGCAGCTGCAACGGACCGATCTGGGGGCAGACGAGGGCGGAGGCATACCGATGGCACATGCGATGACGGCGGCGGAGAAGATCCTGGCCGCTCATGCGGGCAGGAAGCAGGTTGTGCCCGGGGAAACGGTGTGGGCCCGGGTGGACTGGTGCCTGGCCAACGACATCACCGCCCCCCTGGCCATCGAACAGATGCGGGCCATGGGTTGTGACCGGGTGTTCGACCCCGCACGCGTTATCCTGGTCCCCGACCACTTCGTGCCCGCCAAGGATATTGCCTCGGCGGCACAGGCGCGGGTGATGCGGGAGTTCGCGCGCGAGCAGGGCATAGTACACTACTACGAAGTGGGCCGCATGGGCATCGAGCACGCCCTGCTTCCCGAACTGGGTATTCTCCGACCCGGGGATCTGCTGGTGGGGGCTGATTCCCACACCTGTACCTGCGGGGCCCTGGGGGTATTCGCCACCGGGGTGGGGTCCACCGACCTGGCCTGCGCCATGGCGCTGGGCGAACTGTGGTTCCGGGTCCCCGCCACCGTGCGGGTGGAGTTCAGAGGTCGCCTGCCCGGGTGGGTGGGGGGCAAGGACCTCGCCCTGTTCCTGATCTCTCAACTGGGCACGGAAGGGGCCAACTACCTGGCCCTGGAGTTCACGGGTGAGGCCATAGCGCAGCTGCCTCTCGACGGCCGCCTCACCCTGAGCAACATGGCGGTGGAGGCGGGGGCCAAGGCCGGGCTGGTCCCGGTGGGGCCGTGGCAGAGCGACGAGGAGGCACCGGTGGCAGCCCGGTACACGTGGGAGGTATCGCACCTGGAACCGCAGGTGGCCTGTCCCTATTCCCCCGCACAGGTGGTACCCGTGCGGGAAGTGGCGGGGACACCGGTGGACCAGGTGGTGATCGGTTCCTGCACCAACGGCCGCCTTTCCGACCTGGCCGTGGCCGCGCGCATCCTGGCCGGCCGAAAGGTCCATCCACAGGTCAGGTTGATCGTCATCCCGGCCACCCAGGACGTCTACCGGCGTGCCCTGGAGGCGGGATTCATCGCAACTTTCCTGGAGGCGGGAGCCGCGGTCTCCACCCCCACCTGCGGGCCCTGCCTGGGCGGGTATATGGGGGTGCTGGCCGAGGGCGAGGTTTGCCTGGCCACCACCAACCGGAACTTCCGGGGCCGCATGGGTCATCCGGAGAGCCGGGTGTACCTGGCGGGCCCGGCGGTGGCGGCGGCAACAGCAGTAGCGGGGTGCATCGCGCACCCGGAGGAGGTGATCGGGGGTGGCCCGCATCGCGGGTAGGGCATGGAAGTTCGGGGATGACGTGGACACCGACGTCATTATCCCGGCCCGCTATCTCTACACCCACGACCCCGGAGTGCTGGCGGCGCACTGCCTGGAGGTGGCCGATCCCCGGTTTCCCGCCGGGGTGCGCCCCGGGGACGTGGTGGTGGCGGGGAGGAACTTCGGGTGTGGCAGTTCGCGGGAACATGCGCCCCGGGCCCTGCAGGCCTGCGGGGTGGCGGCCGTGGTGGCGGCATCCTTCGCGCGCATCTTCTTCCGCAACGCCGTCAACCTGGGGCTGCTCCTGGTGGAGTCTCCGGAGGCCGTCGAGCGCGTGCAGCCCGGAGAGTACATCGAGATCGACGGGGAGAAGGGTCTCCTCCGGCTGTCCTCGGGAGAAACCATCCCGGTGAGGTTCCCGGAGGGGGCGGCTGCCGAGGTGCAGCAGGCAGGGGGCCTGGTGGAATACGTGAGGAGTCGCCTGGCGGCCCGGGCCGTTCCCGCCCCGGGAGCCGGTGCCGAAGGGACGATACAGGGTGAGTGAAGGCGCAGGCAAGAGTCCGCAGCAGGGCCGCCCGGCCAATGTCGGCGGCGCGCAGCGCGCCGGTCAGGCCGAATGCGACCGCGCCGAGGGGCCGATCATGGTGGCGGTGCTGCCCGGAGACGGCATCGGGCCCGAAGTAACCGCCCAGGCGGTGAAGGTACTGGAGGCGGCAGCGGCCCGAGAGGGCCTCACGGTGAGGTGCCGGCACCTCCCCGTGGGCGGGGCGGCCATCGAGGAGACCGGTGAACCCCTGCCCGACGAGGTGCTGCGGGCCTGCCGGCAGGTCGATGCCGTGCTGCTGGGGGCGGTGGGCGGTCCCCGCTGGGACGGCCTCCCCGCGGAGCGACGTCCGGAGTCCGGGTTGCTGGCGCTGCGGCAGGGGCTGGGCCTGTGGGCCAACCTCCGCCCGGTGAAGCTGTATCCGGCCCTGGCGGGGGCCTCTCCGCTGCGCGGTGACCTGGTGGCGCGCGGGGTCGACATCATGGTGGTGCGCGAACTGTCCGGGGGGCTGTACTACGGCAAGCCCAGCGGGCGGTGGGCGGACGGGTCCGGCTACCTGGCCGTGGATACCATGTGGTACCAGAGTCGCCAGATCGAGCGGGTGGCCCGCCTGGCCTTCGACCTGGCCGCCGGGCGCACGGGGCGGCTGACGTCGGTGGATAAGGCCAACGTGCTGTCGACCTCCCGCCTCTGGCGGGAAACGGTCGAGAACCTGCGCGCGGAATATCCGGGCGTGGCCGTGGAGCACATGTACGTGGACGCCGCCGCCATGGAGATGGTGTTGCGGCCCTGGCGGCTGGACGTGCTGGTCACCGAGAACACGTTCGGGGACATCCTGAGCGACTTGGGGGGAGCGCTGGTGGGTTCCCTTGGCCTGTTGCCCTCGGCGTCCCTGGGCGACGAGGGCCCGGGGTTGTTCGAGCCCGTGCACGGCTCGGCCCCCGCTCTGGCGGGGCAGGACCGGGCCAACCCCCTGGGGGCGATTCTGAGTGCCGCCTTGTTGCTCAGGTACTGCGGCGCGGGTGAACGCGCCGTGCGCGCAGCCCTGCGCATAGAGGCGGCCGTCGGGGGCGTGCTGGAGGCGGGGTACCGCACCCCCGACCTGGAGGAAACCGGGTCCCGCCCCGCGGGCACCGCCGGGTACCGGGTGGTGGGGACTGCGGCCATGGGGGACCTGGTAGCAGAAGCCATTCGGGAGGGATAGAGATGCTCATTTACTTCAATGGCGAACTGGTGCCGCCGGAGGAGGCGCGCGTGTCCGTCTTCGACCACGGCCTCCTTTACGGGGACGGCATCTTCGAGGGTATCCGGGCCTACGAGGGCAGGGTCTTCAAGATGGAAGAGCACCTGGTGCGCCTGTACGAGTCGGCCCGGGCCATCATGCTCACCATCCCCATCGGCATGCAACAGATGGGGGAGGCCATCTACCGCACCATGGAGGCCAACGGCCTCCGGGATGCGTACATCCGCCTGATCGTCACCCGGGGGGTGGGCGACCTGGGGCTGGATCCGCGCAAGTGCACTTCTCCCAACGTGATCATCATCACGGACCGCATCGCCCTCTACCCCGCCGAACTGTACGAGCAGGGCCTGCGGGCCATGACCGCCCCTACCCAGCGGGTGGGCGTGAATGCCCTCAACCCGCGCGTGAAGTCGCTCAACTACCTGAACAACATCCTGGCAAAGCTGGACGCCCTCCAGGCGGGATACCCGGAGGCCATCCTGCTCAACCCCGAGGGGTACGTGGTGGAGGCCACCGGGGAGAACATCTTCATCCTGCGGCGCGGCGTCCTGGTCACGCCACCGGCCTTCGTGGGCATCCTGGAGGGGATCACCCGCAACGCAGTAATGGATCTGGCCCGCGGGATGGGCATCCCCGTGGAGGAAAAGCTGTTTTGCCGGCACGACCTCTACGTGGCCGATGAGTGCTTCCTCACCGGCACCGCCTGCGAGATCATGCCCGTGGTGGAGGTGGACGGCCGGCCGGTGGGAACCGGCAGGCCGGGGCCCGTCACCGCCCGGCTTATGGCCGCCTTCCGGGAACTGACCCGCAGCCATGCCGGGGCCGCTGCCCGCAGTGATCTGGTGGGGGCGCGGGGGCGAGGCGAGCGATCATGAGGAGCGATGTGATCAAGCGGGGTCCGGAACGGGCGCCCCACCGGTCCCTGCTCCGTGCCCTGGGCCTGGGGGACGATGACCTGGCCCGGCCCCTGGTGGGCATCGCCGTCTCCTGGGGCGGGATCGTGCCGGGGCACATGCACCTGGGTACCCTGGCCGAGGCGGTCGCCCAGGGCGTGCGGGAAGCCGGGGGGGTGCCGCTGGCCTTCGGCGTCCCGGGGGTGTGTGACGGGCTGGCCATGGGCCATGCCGGCATGCGCTACTCCCTGCCCAGCCGGGAACTCATCGCAGACTGCGTGGAAGTGATGGTGCAGGCCCACGCCCTGGATGCCGTAGTGCTCCTGGCGAGTTGCGACAAGATCGTGCCGGGGATGCTCATGGCGGCCGCGCGCCTGGACATCCCCGCTGTATTCTGCGGGGGCGGCCCCATGCTGGCGGGCAGGCTGGGCGAGAGGCGGGTGGACCTCTCCGACCTGTTCGAAGCGGTGGGGGCCCACGCCGACGGGCGCCTGGACGCCGCCGGGCTGCGCGAGGTGGAACTGGCCGCCTGTCCGGGTCCGGGTTCCTGCGCCGGCATGTTCACCGCCAATACCATGAATGTACTGGCCGAAGCGTTGGGGATGGCCCTTCCCGGCAGCGCAACCATACCGGCGGTATCGGGCCGCCGGCTTGCCCTGGCGCGTGCCACGGGAAGGCAGGCCGTGGCCGCCTGGCGGGCGGGCCTGCGCGCCTCGTGCATCCTCACCCCCATGGCGGTGGCCAATGCCCTGGCCGTGGACATGGCCCTGGGCGGTTCCACCAACAGCATCCTGCACCTGGGGGCCATCGCGGCGGAGGCCGGGGTGCCCTTCGACCTGGGGCTGGTGGACCGCGTCAGCCGGCGCACTCCTCATCTGTGCCGGCTCAGCCCGGCCGGCGACCTCTTCATGGAAGATCTGGATCGGGTGGGCGGTCTCCCGGTAGTCATGAAGGAACTGCACGAGGGCGGCCTGCTGGAAGGCGAGGCCCTCACCGTCAACGGGGCCACCGTGGCGCAAAACGTGCGCGCGGCGCCCGCTCCTGACGGCCGGGTGGTGCGTCCCCTGGCGGAGCCCTGGGCCAGCACGGGTGGCCTGCGGGTGCTGTACGGCAGCCTGGCCCCGGCCGGGGCCATCATCAAGGCGGCGGCCCTGGCCCCTGAGGCGTGGAAGCAGCAGGGGCGGGCCCGCGTCTTCGACGGCGAGGAAGAGGCCGTGGAGGCCATCCTGGCGGGCCGGGTGGGACCCGGCGAGGCGGTGGTGATCAGGTACGAGGGACCGGCGGGCGGGCCGGGCATGAGGGAGATGCTGCAGACCACCTCGGTGCTCACGGGAAGGGGTCTGGAAGGCAAGGTGTTCCTGGTGACCGACGGCCGCTTCTCGGGGGCATCCCGGGGTGGAGCCGTGGGGCACGTCAGCCCCGAGGCATACGCGGGCGGCCCCATCGCCCTGGTACGCGACGGTGACCTCATCTCGCTGGATGTGGGGGCCGGTCGGCTGGACCTGCTGGTTTCCGAGGAGGAGCTGGCGCGCCGCCGGGCCGCCTGGCGTCGCCCCGAGCGGGAGGTGCCGGCGGGCATCCTGCCACGCTACCGGGCGCTCGTCACGGACGCCGCGCGCTGCGCCGTCCTCAGGCCGGCTCCTGTCGACGGCCGAGCCGGGCATGACCCGGCCGGTGGTCCCGGGGGCCGTGACGCCGCACACGGCGACTGCGCCGGCGGTCGACGGCAGGAGCGACCGAGGGCGGGTGAGGGGTCATGATCGGCGCGGAAGTCCTCTGGAACTCACTCCTCCAGCACGGGGTCGAGGTCATATTCGGTTACCCCGGCGGGGCCGTCATACCCGTGTACGACGTCCTGCCTTCCTCCTTGCGGCACGTCCTGGTGCGGCACGAGCAGGCGGCCGCGATGGCGGCCGACGGTTACGCCCGTGCCACGGGCCGGCTGGGAGCCTGCATCGCCACATCGGGTCCGGGGGCCCTCAACCTCCTGTGCGGGTTGACCAACGCCTTCCTGGATTCCGCGCCGGTGCTGGCCATCACCGGGCAGGTCCCCACCGGCCAGTTGGGCCGGGACGCCTTCCAGGAAACGGACATTTTCGGGGCCACCATGCCCCTCACCAAGCACAACTACCTGGTGAACCGGGTGGAGGATCTCCCCCGCATACTGAACGAGGCGGTCTACCTGGCGCAGGCCGGGCGCAAGGGCCCAGTGCTGGTCGACCTGCCCCGCGACGTGGCGGAGGCGGAGGTGCCGCCCCGGGTCGATGCCAGTCCCCGGCTACCCGGATACAAGCCACGGCGGGACGGCCACCCCGCCCAGGTGGCCCGGGCGGCCGAGGCGCTCGCTTCGGCGAGAAAGCCCCTTCTCCTGGTGGGGGGAGGCGTCAAGTGGGCGGAAGCGGCTCCCCTGGCGGTACGCCTGGCCGAGAAGGCGGGCCTGCCCGTGGCCAGCACCCTCATGGGCCTGGGCACGGTGCCGGCCGACCACCCCCTCTTCCTGGGGATGATCGGCATGCACGGGACGGTGGCGGCAAACCGGGCCGTGCAGGAGTGCGACGTTCTGCTCGCCCTGGGGGTGCGTTTCAGCGACCGGGTGACGGGCAAGCGGGAGGCGTTTGCCACCGGGGCCCAGATCATCCACGTGGATGTGGACCCGGCCGAACTGGGCAAGAACGTGCCCGCCCACATCCCCATCGTGGGGGATGTGGGCCGTGTGCTGGAGGGGCTCATCCCCCTGGTGCCGGAAAGGCGGCGCCAGGAGTGGCTGGATGAAGTTGATTCCTTCCGGTCGCCGGCGGGTCAGGATGGCGTAGGTGCCAGCGCGGTGCGGGCCCTGGCGCGGGTTACCGGCGACCTTGCCCGGCGGGGAGACCTCATCCTGGTCACCGATGTGGGCCAGCACCAGATGTGGGTGGCACAGCACTATCCCTTCTACCATCCCCGCACCCTGCTCACTTCGGGCGGGCTGGGAGCCATGGGGTATGGCCTGCCCGCCGCAGTGGGTGCCCAGATAGGGTGTCCGGGGAAGAGGGTGGTGCTGGTGACGGGGGACGGCAGCCTGCAGATCAACCTGCAGGAACTGGCCACCGTCCGTCAGGAGGATCTCCCCATCAAGATCGTGCTGCTCGATAACGGCAGCCTGGGCATGGTGCGCCAGTGGCAGGAGATGTTCTTCGACGGGAACCTGGTGGCGGTGTCGCTGGGGGGCCCCGATTGGGTCAAGCTGGCGGAAGCATACGGCATCAAGGCCTGGCGCTGCAGCGATCCCGGTGAACTGGAGGATGGGCTGGCCACCCTGATGGCCGAGCCCGGTCCCGGGCTGCTCCACTGCAGGGTGCCGGCGGAGGAGAAGGTCCTCCCCATGGTACCGGCCGGGGAGCCCCTGGCGCGCATCATCGTGAGCTGGTGAGGGGGTGATCGGGAGTGAAACGCACCTTTTCCGTCCTGGTGGAGAACCAGCCCGGGGTGCTGACCCGGGTGGCCGGCCTGTTCGGGCGGCGGGGGTTCAACATCCAGAGTCTGGCCGTGGGCGTTACCCAGGACCCCTCGCTCTCACGCATGACCATCGTGGTGGACGGGGACGACCGGGTCCTGGAGCAGGTGCAGAAGCAACTCAACAAGCTCGTCAACGTCATCAAGGTCTCCGTGCTGGAGGCACCGGAGGCCATCGGCCGGGAACTGGCTCTGGTGCGGGTTCATGCACCCCCGGCCCAGCGCACGGCCATAATGCAGGTGGTGGACATCTTCCGGGCCAAGATCGTGGATGTGGCCCGACGCAGCCTGGTGGTGGAGATCACCGGCGATGAGGACAAGGTCTCGGCCATGGTGGATCTCCTGCGGGAGTTCGGCATCATGGAGGTCGTGCGCACGGGCAAAATCGCCATGGCCCGCGGCAGCAAGGAATCAAGGGGAGGTATGTGGCATGGCCAGAGTACTATACGATCGGGACGCCGACCCAGGGCGCTTGCAAGGCTTGCGGGTGGCGGTACTGGGGTATGGGAGCCAGGGGAGTGCGCAGGCGCAGAACTTGAAGGATAGCGGCGTCGAGGTGGTGGTGGGTCTCCGTCGCGGGCGCTCGTGGGAACGGGCGGCGGCCGACGGCTTCCAGGTGATGAGCCCTGCGGAAGCAGCGGCTTCCGCGCAGGTGATTATGTTCCTGCTCCCCGACCACCAGCACCGCCAGGTGTATGAGGAGCAGGTGCGGCCTCACCTGGCCCCGGGTAAGGCCCTGGGCTTCGCCCACGGCTTCAACATCCTCTACGGCCAGGTGGTGCCCCCGCCCGAGGTGGACGTCTTCATGGTGGCGCCCAAGGCGCCGGGGGCGCTCCTGCGTCGCCTCTACCAGGAAGGAGCGGGCGTCCCCGCCCTGCTGGCCGTCCACCAGGACGCCACCGGGTCGGCGTATCAGATCGGCCTGGCCTACGCCCACGCCATCGGCTGCACCCGGGCCGGGGTCATCGAGACGACCTTCCGGGAGGAGACGGAGACCGACCTGCTGGGCGAACAGGCGGTGCTGTGCGGCGGCGTGACCGCCCTTATCAAGGCCGGGTTCGAGACCCTGGTGGAGGCCGGCTATCAACCCGAGATCGCCTACTTCGAGTGTCTCAACGAACTCAAACTGATCGTGGACCTCATTTACGAGGGCGGCATCACCCACATGCGCCGGGGTGTCTCCGACACCGCCAAGTACGGCGACCTCACCATGGGACCGCGTATCGTGGGCCCCCAGGTCAAGGAGGCCATGCGGGAAGCCCTGGCCCGCATCCAGTCCGGTGAGTTCGCCCGGGAGTGGATCCTGGAGAACCAGGCGGGCCGGCCCGTGCTCACCAACCTGATGGCGCGGGACGCCTCCCACCTCATCGAGCAGGTGGGTGAGCAGTTACGGGCCATGATGCCCTGGCTGAAAGGGGCCCGCAGCGGGGTAAACTAGGCGGGGCCACCGGCCGCACCTGCGGGGAGGGCAAACGCGAGGTTGGGGCGCGGGTATGCCCGGTTCGGGGGGCGCGGCACCAGCGGCAGCCTGAGCTTGCCTGGCGGTTGACAGGTAGGGGCTGCCTCATCTAGATTAAAGTTGCAGGTCAGGCAAGGCCGGACTCGCCGGCCTTGCCCCCTGTCAGGGAGGAGGTGTCCCTTGTGGATGCCGTCTTTCTGGCCGGCGGCCAGGGCACGCGCCTTCACCCCCTCACGGAAACCCTGCCCAAACCCATGGTGCCGGTGGCGAACCAGCCCTGGCTCGACCGTCTGGCCGCGGGTTGCCGCGCGCAGGGGGTAACGCGCATCCTGTGCACAG
>JACIYH010000039.1 GCA_014360055.1 Bacillota bacterium
GTGTTGATGGATATGAACTCGACCCCCTTGACCCCGGTGGCGATCATGCGGTTGACCGCATTGTTGCCGCCGCCCCCCACCCCCACCACCTTGATAACCGCGAAGGGTTCCCCCTCCAGTTCCAGGTCAAGCATCGTCACACCCCCCGGTTCCTCTCTGAGACCGCACCCCCGTCGCCCCCCGCCCGCTCGGCCGTCGGCCGCTGCTTGCCGCCCGCTCTACCGTTGGGCCTACTTCGCCGCCCGGTCCGCCCTCGGGCTTGACGCCGGGGTGCTCGCGACTAGAAGAAATCCCCCAGGACCCGCCGCACGCGGTCCCACAGGGACACCAGCACGCCGCCCCGCGCTTCCGCCCGCACCAGCCCGGGCCCCCTGCGGGTGGCGTAGATGAGCAACCCCACCGTGGTGGCGAAGGCCGGGCTGGAGACCATGTCCGCCAGTCCTCCCAGTCCGGAGGGATTGCCGACGCGGACGGGCATCCCTAACTCCTCCTCCGCCATCTCCGCTATCCCGGGCAGGAGGGCACACCCGCCGCAGAGCACCACCCCGCCCGGGATCTGCCCCGCCCGACCGGAGCGGGCCACCTGCTGCCTGACCAGGGCGAACAGTTCCTGCAGGCGGGGGGCGATGATCTCCGCCACCAGGGTCCCGCTCATCTGGCGCCTACCGGTGCCCCCCACGTTGGGTACCTCGAACACGTCGTCTTCCGCCTCCGGGCAGGGACGCGCCCGGCCGTGCTCCAGCTTGATCCTTTCCGCCTCGGGGGGAGGGGTGCGCAGGCCCACCGCCAGGTCACCCGTGATATGGTCTCCGCCCACCGGGACCACGGCCGAGTACCAGGGGTTACCGTGCTCGAAAATGCAGAGGTCGGTGGTCCCACCCCCGATGTCCAGTACCAGCACCCCCAGTTCCCTCTCCGCCGGCAGCAACACCGCCTCGCCCGAGGCCAGCGCCGCCACCACCAGGTCCTCCACCTGCAGCCCCGCCCGGGCCACTCCTTTCAGGAGGTTCTGGATGGAGGTGACCGCCCCCGTCACCACGTGGGCCTGCACCTCCAGCCTCACCCCCAGCATCCCCACGGGGTCTTTCACGCCGTCGTAGCCGTCCACCACGAATTCCCGCGGCACCACGTGGATGATCTCCCGGTCCGCGGGAACGTTGAGAACGCGAGCCGCATCGAGCACCCGGTCCACATCTTCGGCCGTGATCTCGCGGTCGTCCCTGGCCACCGCCACCACTCCGGGGTTGTTGAGACTGGACAGGTGACTGCCAGAAATGCTGACGTATGCGGACTTTATCTCTACCCCCGCCATGCGCCCCGCCTTCTGGGCAGCGTCGGCGATGGCCCGGGATACGCCCTCGATGTCCACCACCACGCCCTTCCGCATCCCGGCGGAGGGAGTCACGCCGAACCCGATGATGTCACAGGTGCCGTCCCGGCGCACTTCTCCTACGATGGCGGCCACCTTGCTCGTCCCCACGTCGACGCCGACCGCCAGATCGCGCCTGGGCATCTATGCACCTCCCGGCCCGTTGAATTCTTCAACGCAGGCTGTTATTCCTTTAAACACCTTCACTGGTGCGATTTAACGCTGCCGCTTTCGCCAGGCCGCCAGCAGGAGGTGCCTTATGGCCCCCAGGTTGTTGAAGATGCGGATGCCGAACGCCACCAGGGCAGCGAAGTACAGTTCCACCCCCAGGCGGTCCCCCACGTAGGTGAGTCCGGCCGCCAGCAGGGCGTTGAGGAAGAACCCGGTGATGAACACCGTGTTGTCATACTTACCTTCCAGCCCCGCCCGCAACCCCCCGAAGGAGGAGTCCAGGGCGGCCAGCAGGGCCACCGACAGGTACCGCCCGTAGAAGATGGGGACCTGCAGGGGGATGCTCGCACCCAGGAGGACTCCCGCTACCAGCGCCGCCAGCGGAATCCACACGTCACTTGCCTCCCGTCTGGGCCACCCGGCCGAACTGGAAGCGCAGGCTCCCGGCATAGGCGGGCACGGTCACCTCGGCTTCCTTCTTCACCGTCACCTCGATGCCCCAGAAGGACAGGGCCTCCACCACCCCGCCCCGCATGCGCAGTGCCCTCTCCAGCACGTCGGGATCGCCGATGGCCTGGATGACGATGGGCGGTGCCGTCATCACCCGGTTCACCGATATGGTGGGACCGGCACAGCGCACCTCGGTGGTGGCGATGACCCGCTGCCCGTTGAGCGACATGGCCTCCGCCCCCGCTGCGAACAGTTCGTTCACCACCCGCAGGACGTCCTCGTCGTGCAGGAGGAAGGCGTTGATGTCCTGCCCCTTCTGCAGGGGTCGCTTGGAATCGTCCATGGTCACGGTCACACCCGGACCCTTGACGGGTACCAGTCCCGCCAGCATCTGGGCCTTGGCCAGTTCCTCCTGGAGGGCGGAAAGCGCCGCCTGCCCCTGGGCCAGTTGGGAGACGGTGGCGCGCACCTCCGCCAGTTCCTGCTCCAGCCGCCGCCGCTCCGTCTCCGACTTCTGGAGCAGCTCCACCAGCTCTTCCGTGCGACGGTGGGCGAGGTCGGACGCCGCCCTCTGCTGCACCCGGTACTGCAGGGCCAGCATCAGCCCGAGCACGAGCATGACCAGGGCTATGGCCACCTGGGACCCCTTCGTGCGCAAACCCCTCACCCTCCCTGGGCCGGCTTGAGGACCGGCCGGCCGGGATCGCGGACGTCGATGTACTGAGCCCCTCCCCCCTGGCGGGCCAGGTCCTCCCAGATGGCCACCAGGATCTGGACCTTCTGGGGGAGGTAGGCGTCGGGAACCCCCAGCAGGGCGGGGACGCCGTCCAGGTCGTACACCACCAGGTCCCCCTTCTCACCGGAGTGGACTTCCGCCACCCGGTCGCGGACATCGGGCGGGAACGCCTCCACACAGGCCAGCGCCCCCAGGATGCCCTGGTCGGTCAGGAACTGCCCCGCCACCGGTTGGGAGGGAACCGGCCCCGTCACCAGCGGCAGGTCCCAGGAGGAGGTCTCCTGGGTGGTGGTGAGCACCCGTCCCTCCGCATCCACCACCAGGAAGCGGTCATGGTGGGGGACCAGCGCCAGCGGGCTGCGCTCCGTCAGCCCGATCACCACCCGGCCCGGCCAGGCCCAGCGCACCCACGCCTCCTTGACCCAGGGAAGCGAGCGCAGCCGGGCCGCCACCTGTCCGGGGCGCAGGGAGAACACGCTCTGACCCGGACGCACCCCCGAGAACTCCACCACCTGATTTGCGTCCAGCCGGCCGGCGCCGGTAACGGTCACCTCCTGCAGGGTGGCATACCGGGACTGGGCAAAGGCCAGTACCACTCCCACCAGAAAGAGGAAGAAAAGGCACCAGGTTACCCTTGTCCGACCTGCCTGTCCCCCCAACGAACGCACGGCCCCTCCCCGCCCTCAACCATAAGAATTATACCCTTATCCTCCATCCCGGCCAGCCCGCCCGCCCCTCGCGTGGCCCCCGCCGCCCTCAGGGCAGGGCCGAAACAGAACCCGCCGGCCCGGAGCGCTCGATGCGCGCGCCCAGGCCCCCCAGCTTCGCCTCCAGCCGTTCGTACCCGCGGTCAATGTGGCAGCAGTCCTCCACCGTGGTCACGCCCTCCGCCGCCAGGCCGGCCAGCACCAGGGCGGCCCCGCTGCGCAGGTCGGTGGCCTCCACCAGGGCCCCGAAGAGCACGGGCGAGCCCTTGACGACGGCGGTGCGCCCCTCCACCTTGATCTGGGCACCCATGCGCCGCAGTTCGTCGGCATGCTTGAAACGGTTCTCGAACACCGTCTCCGTGATCACGGAGGTGCCTTCGGCCAGGCACATGAGCGCCATCACCTGGGGCTGCATGTCGGTGGGGAACCCCGGGTAGGGCAGGGTCTTGAAATCGGTGGCCCGCGGCCTCTCCGGCCCCTGCACGCGCAGTTGCCCCGGTCCTGCGGGAGTGACGCTCACCCCGGCCTCCTTCAGCTTGGCCGTCACCGCCTCCAGGTGCTCGGGGATCACCCCCGAGACCACCACGTCGCCCCCGGTGACGGCGGCCGCCACCATCATGGTGCCCGCCTCGATGCGGTCTGGGATCACCTGGTGGACGCAGCCGCCCAGTTCCCGGACCCCCTCGATGCGGATCACGTCCGTGCCCGCCCCGGTGACGCGGGCCCCCATGCCGTTGAGGAAGTTCTGCAGGTCCACGATCTCCGGTTCCTTGGCCGCGTTCCTGATCACGGTGACTCCCCGGGCCAGCACGGCCGCCATCATGATGTTCTCCGTGGCGCCCACGCTGGGGAAGTCGAGGTGGATTTCCTGACCGCGCAGCCGGGTGGCCTCGCCGTAAATGTAGCCGTGGCGCTCCCGCAGGCGCGCGCCCAGCGCCTCCAGGCCGCGCAGGTGAAGGTCGATGGGACGGGGTCCGATGGCACAGCCGCCGGGGTAGGCGACCTTGACCTTCCCCGCCCGCGCCAGCAAGGGACCCATCAGGAATATGGAAGACCGCATCTGGCGGCTGAGTTCCTCACGTACCTCGCACGTGCCCAGTTCTCGGGCCTGCATCTCCAGGGTCCCGTCGGGGTGCCAGCCCACCTCGACCCCCAGCCTCTCCAAGATCTGCCTCATTACGGACACGTCGCGCAGGGCGGGCACGCCCTTGAGCGCGCAGAGCTCCGGGCTCATGACCGCCGCCGCCATCATGGGCAGCACCGCGTTCTTGGAGCCGCTGATGGAGACAGTACCCGAGAGACGTTGCCCTCCCCAGACCACGAAACGTTCCACGTCGTTCACCCCCGGCTGCCAGGGGGTCAGGTCGCCGCACCCGCACGCAGCCGGCCTCGCCCCGCACGGCCGCACCAGGCCGCTCAACTGGGGTCCTCACCCACCACTTCCACCTCGGGCTCGAGCCAGATGCCGAACCGCTCCGCCACCCGCTCCCTCACCCTGGCCGCCAGGGTCAGCACGTCCCTCGCGCTGGCCCCGCCCCGGTTGACCAGGAAGTTGGCGTGCACGGGAGAAACCTCGGCCCCGCCGACCCGCATCCCCTTGCACCCCGCCTGCTCGATGAGGGCCCCCGCCGCCATCCTGGGGGGATTGCGGAAGAAGCTGCCCGCCGAAGGCACCCCCCGGGGCTGGCTCTCCGCCCGCACCCGCAGCACCTGCCTGATGCGCTCCTCAGCCTGGGCGGGGGAGGTGGGACGCAGGCGCAGTACGGCCTCGGTCACCACCAGTTTCTCCCGTCGCACCCGGCTGTCACGGTAGGCGAATCCTGCCTCGTCCCGGCCCAGGGTCAACGGGCCCGAATCGCCCAGGACGGTGACGCGCTCCAGCACGTCGGCCAGGCAGGCCCCGTGGGCGCCGGCGTTCATGGCCACCGCCCCTCCCAGGGTACCCGGTATGCCGGCGGCGAACTCCAGGCCGCTCCAGCCCGCCCGCGCGGTCGCCCGGGCCAGGCCGGACAGGGCACTGCCGCACCGGGCCACCAGCCGGTCGCCTTCCAGGTGCCAACCGCCCAGGAGCGCGGTGGACACCACCGCCCCGCGGATTCCCCCGTCCCTGACCAGCAGGTTGGTGCCCAGGCCCACCACCAGCACGGGCAGCCCGGCCCCGGCCAGGATGTCCAGTGCCGCCACGAGCGACGGGAGATCCGCGGGGCGCACGTACAGGTCGGCCGGTCCCCCCACCCGAAAGGAGGTGTGGCGGCTCATGGGCTCCGACGACCTGACATCTCCCCGCACCATGCTACGCAGCCGGGTCAGGACCTGTTCCAGAAGCACCGCCCCCCCGCAGGTGCCTGACGAACTCCTTCCCCACCTTCCAGATGTCGCCCGCACCCATGACCATCACCAGGTCCCCGGGACGCACGTTCTCCCGCAACCAGTCCAGGGCCTCCCGGGGCGAGGGGAGAAAGGGAGCGGGCTTCCCCTGGTCCCGTACCGCCCGGGCCACCAGTTCCCCGGTTACACCCGGGAGGGGTGGTTCGGCAGCGGGGTAAACGTCCATCACCGCCACCAGGTCGGCCAGGGCGAGGGCCGGCCCGAAGGCGCTGTGCAGGATCTGGGTGCGGGTATACCGGTGGGGCTGGAACAGGCACACCACCCGTCCCCCGCCTGCTTCCAGGCGCGCGGCACGCAGGGTGGCTTCCACCTCGGCCGGGTGGTGGGCGAAGTCGTCCACCACCCTGATGCCGTTCTCGGTGCCCAGGGTCTGAAACCGGCGCCGCACCCCGCGGAAAGAGGCCAGGGCCTCCCGGGCCACGGGGAAATCCACCCCCAGGAAGGAGCAGGCCGCGATGGCCCCGAGGGCGTTCTGCACGTTGTGCAAACCGGGCACCGCCAGGGTGACCTCCCCCAGGGGCCGGCCCCCGTGGTGGGCGACAAAGCGGGACCCCCCCGGCAGGAGCCCTATGTCCGCCGCGGTGTAGTCGGCTTCCCCGTTGAGGGAATAGGTGATGAGGCTGCCCCGGTATCCCTCCAGGGCACGGCGGAGGTGGGGGCTGTCCAGGCACACCACCGCGGTCCCGCCCGGGCGCACCTGGTCCAGGAAGCGCCGGAAGGCGCCCACCAGTTCTTCCATGGAGTAACGGTAACGCTCCAGGTGGTCGTCATCGATGTTGGTCACCAGGGCCACGTGGGGATGCAAGAGGAGGATGGTGCCGTCGTACTCGTCCACCTCCGCCACCAAGTAGCGGCCCCGCCCCAGCCGCGAGGTAGCACCCTCGTCGTTCAGTTCACCCCCGATGAGGACGGTGGGGTCCAGCCCGGCCCGTTCCAGGCACACGGCCACCATGGAGGCGGTGGTGGTCTTGCCGTGGGCACCCGCCACGCCCACCCCCTCCCATTACGCCATGAGGCGCGCCAGCAGTTCCGCCCGGCCCAGCACGGGCAATCCGCGGGCACGGGCCTCCCTGACCTCCACGTTGTCGGCGGGCACGGCCGCCGAAACCACCACCAGGTCGGGATTCCCCACCTGCTCGGCGCGGTGGCCCTGGAACACCCGGGCCCCCCGGCTGGCCAGTCGGCGGGCCGCCTCGCCCAGCACCAGGTCCGACCCCGTGACCTCGTAGCCCATCTCCATGAGGACACGGGCCAGGGCGGACATGCCCGCCCCCCCTATTCCTACAAAGTGCGCTCTGGGCATGAACCGTATTCCACCTGCTTCCCTCGCATCCCATTAGTATGCCGCAAGTAAGGAACCCGCCCGGCCCGGCCGCAGGGCCGCCTGCACCACCACCTCGGCCACCCGGCGGGCGGCATCCGGTCTGCCCAGCCGTCGGGAACTGCGGGCCATGGCCTCCCGCAAAGAGGTATCCCCCAGTATGGCGTTCACCATGTGGGCCAGGGCCTGTCCATCCAGCCGATCCTCCGGAATCACCCGGGCGGCGCCCTCCTTCTCCAGCTGGCGGGCGTTGAAGTCCTGGTGGCGCCCCACCACGTTGGGCGAGGGGATGAGGATGGCAGGGAGACCCCTCACGGTGACCTCCGCCACCGTCATGGCCCCCGCCCGGCCCACCACCAGGTCGGCGGCCGCCAGGGCGTCCTCCATATTGTAGACGTAGGGTTCCAGGCGAACGTCCCCGTCCTCCCCCGTATCCTGCAGGCGTGCCAGCGCCTGCGGGTAATAGTCGCGCCCGCCGATGATGAGCACCTGCAGTTGCGGGCGGGCCCTGCGGACGGCGGGCAGCGCATCCAGGGCCGCCTCCACCACCCGGCGCGCCCCCCGGCTCCCCCCCAGCACCAGCAGGGTGGGCCGCCCGGGATCAAGCCCCAGGGCGCGGCACCCTTCCTCCCGCGTGCGGGTTTCCACCTGCGGGCGGACGGGGTTTCCCGTCACCACCAGGGCAGTTCGGGAGGGGAAGTGGGTCAGGCAGGCGGCGTAGGGCACGCACACCGCCCGGCAATAGCGGGCCAGTACGCGGTTGGTGGCACCGGGCACCACGTTTTGCTCCTGCAGGACGGCGGGTACCCGCCGCAGCAGGGCCGCCAGCACCACGGGGCCGGTGACGTACCCGCCCGTCCCCAGCACCACCCGGGGGCGGAAGCGCCCCAGGATACCCAGCGCCTGCCCCACCGCCACGGCCGCCCGGCCGGTGCCCAGCAGTACCTGGCGGGGCGACTTCCCCCGGAGGCCGCTCACGGTCACCGCCTCAAAGGGGATTCCTTCCCGGGGCACGAGTTCGGACTCCATGCTGCCGCGGCTGCCCACGTACAGGAGGTCGGCACCGTGTTCTTCCCGTAACACGCGGGCCACGGCCAGGGCGGGGTAGATGTGGCCGCCGGTGCCGCCCCCCGTGAGCAGGATCCTGAGCCCCTCCCCCACCATGTCACCACCACCCCGAGCCACGCGTGTAGCGGGAGACGTTGAGGATGATGCCGGCAGCGGCCAAAGAGAAGACCAGGGATGACCCCCCGTAACTTATGAAAGGCAGGGGGATGCCGGTGATGGGCAGCACGGCGCTCACCACCCCTATGTTCACCACCGCCTGCAGGGTGATCATGCCCGTCAGCCCGGCGGCCAGCAGGGAAGAGAAGGTATCCGGGGCGTGCATGGCCGCCCGGAAACCGCGCCAGGCAAAGAGGAAGAACAGGCCGACCACCACCAGGGCGCCCACCAGGCCCAGTTCCTCGCCGATAATGGCGAAGATGAAGTCGGTGTGCTCCTCGGGCAAATACCAGAGCTTCTGCCTGCTCTCCCCCAGGCCCACCCCGAACAGCCGGCCGCACCCCAGGGCGTACAGGGCCTGGATGATGTGGAACCCGGCCCCCTGGGGATCGGCCCAGGGGTCGAGGAAGGCCAGGAACCGCTGGCGGCGGTACTCCTCCGCGAAGATGGCCCAGAAGGTCACGGGGACCGCCCCCACCCCCAGCAGCAGGAGGTGGGACAGCCGGGCGCCGGCGGTGACCAGGCCCAGGAACAGGGTTCCCCCTACGGTGACGGCCGTGCCCAGGTCGGGCTGCTCCAGGATGAGGACGGCCGCCAAGCCCGTCCACAAGACGAGCGGCACCACCCCCCGCCAGAAATCCCGAGCGATCCCCTCCCGGCGGGAAAGGTGGTAGGCGGCAAATATGGTCATGGTCACCTTGGCCAGTTCCGAGGGCTGGAAAGCCAGCGAACCGTACCCCAGCCAGCGCTGGACCTCCCGCGACGACCGCCCCACCCCGGGGACCAGCACCAGCACCAGCAGTACGATAGTGAGGATCAGGGCCGGCCGGGCCAGGGACATCCAGTGCCAGTACTTGAGCCGGGAAGTGAACAGCGCCCCCACCAGGCCCAGGGCGGCCCAGATGGCCTGGCGCTTCAGGTAATAGAATCTGTCCCCGAGCACCTCCATGGACTTGGCCGCCGAAGAACTGGCCACCATGACGATCCCTACCGCCACCAGGCAAACCACCGCCAGGAAGAGGACGGGGTCGGGGCTGCCCGGCTGCGGGGGCACGGCACGGGCACGCAGGGCCCGCACGGTGGCGGCGCGGCCGCCCGGCCCCCGCGACCCCCGGGGGACCCGCGACACCGCCCTGCGCGACCGCGTGGGAGCGCCCATCACCCCATCCCCCGCCATACCAGCAGCCCCCCGAACGCGCAGAGTGCCGAGCACGCCCAGAAGACCTCGACCACCCTGGGCTCGGGCCAGCCCGAGAGTTCAAAGTGGTGGTGCAGGGGGCTCATGCGCAGGATGCGGCGGCCGAAGACGTGGAACCAGAATACCTGCAGGATGACGGAGAGGGCCTCGGCCACGTAGAGGCCGCCGATGAGGACGAGCAGTAACTCCGCCCGGGTGAGGACGGCCGCGGTCCCCAGGGCCGCGCCCAGGGCCAGGGCTCCCGTGTCGCCCATAAACACGCGGGCCGGGTAGACGTTGTAACGCAGGAAGCCGACCAGGGCACCCACCGTGGCCAGGCAGAAGGTGACCAGGTAGTCCTCCCCCAGGGTCCAGGCCATGAGGCCGTACGCCAGAAAAGAAGGGACGCTAGCGCCCGCCGCCAGGCCGTCCAGGCCGTCGGTGAGGTTGACCGCATTGGCTCCCGCCAGTATGACCAGCATCCCCAGCAACCAGTAACCGGCACCCAGGTCCACGGGGCCGTACCCGGGCACCTCTACGATAGTGCCCCTCCCCAGTGCCAGGGCGGCCGCCACGATGGCGGCGGCCAGCACCGCCTGGCCCACCACCTTGTGCCTCCCCCGCAGGCCCAGGGGTCGCCTCAGTACCACCTTGAGGAAATCGTCCACCCAGCCCAGCAGGCCGAAGGACCAGGCGCTGAAGAGCAGGAGGTAGAGCCCGGCCGTGCGGGGACCCCACGCCACTGCGGCCACCGTGAGGGCCAGGAGGAAGATGACGCCGCCCATGGTGGGAGTGCCCGCTTTCTCCGCGTGGCGACGCGGGCCGTCGCTGCGGACCACCTGGCCCGCCTTCAGGCGGCGCAGGACCGGTACCAGGAGGGCCCCCGCCGCCAGGGCCAGCACCCACGCCGTCACCAGGTGCCCGACACCCACCGTCATGCCCGCGACCACCTCTCCCGCACCGCCATCACCGGGGACGGCACGCCTGTCCTCACTCTGGCCACCTCTCGCGCAGCGCCGCCACTACCTGTTCCAGTCTCATGCCCCGCGACCCTTTCACCAGTACCACATCGCCCTCCTGCAGGAGGCCGGTGAGCACCGGGATGGCCTCGCGGGCCGAATCTACACAGGTCACCCGCTGGCCCGGCATGCCCTCTTCCCGGGCGGCTGCGGCCAGGTGGCGGGAAAGGGGACCCACGGTCACCAGGTGGTCCAGGTCCAGCCGGGCGGCCAGGCGGCCCACCTCCTGGTGGCCGGGGACCGTACGGGGCCCCAGTTCCAGCATGTCGCCCAGCACGGCCAGGTGGCGTCGACCCGGGATGCCGGCCAAGGTCTCCAGGGCCGCCGAGGTGCTGGTGGGGCTGGCGTTGTAAGCGTCGTTGAGCAGGGTGAACCCGCCCAGGTGCAGCACCTCCATACGCATGCCCGAGAGGGCGGGATCCTGCAGGCCGGCCGCCACCTCGGCCAGGGAGAGTCCCATCACCCAGGCCACCGCCGCTGCCGCCAGGGCGTTGGGGACCTGGTGCCGGCCGGGGACCGGGAGCGTCACTTCGCCCCTTTCCTCCCCCAGGTGGAGCAGAAAGCGCGTCCCCCGCTCACCCAGGGACTGGACCCCCTCCGCCCGTACCTGGCACCCCTCGCCCAGCCCGAAGCACACCACCCTCCCGGGGAAGCGCTCCCCCATGGCGCGCACGCGGGCGTCATCACCGTTGAGGATGGCGGTCCCATCCGCCGGCAGGGCCTCCAGCAACTCGCCCTTGGCCCGGGCCACCTCCTCCACCGAGCCCAGCAGTTCCAGGTGGCTCTCGGACACGTTGGTGATGACGCCCATACCGGGCCGGGCCAGATGGGCCAGGTAGGCTATCTGCCCCCGGCCCCGCATGGCCATCTCGATGAGGGCCACCTGGTGGGTGGCGTCCAGCCCGAACAGGGTGAGGGGAACCCCCACCTCGGTGTTCAGGTTCCCCTCGTTCTTGAGCACCCGGAAACGCCTGGCCAGCACGGAGGCGGCCATGTCCTTGGTACTGGTCTTGCCCAGCGAGCCGGTGATCCCTATCACCACCGGAGAGAAGCGCAGCCGGTGGAAAAGGGCCAGCTTCCCCAGCGCGGCCACCGTGTCGGGCACGAGCAGGCAGGGTCCCCGGGGGTGGCCCGGGGGCTCCCGCGCCACCAGGGCCGCCACTGCCCCGCGGGAGAAGGCTTCGTCCACGAAGAGATGCCCGTCGGTGGTCGCACCCGGGATGGCCACGAAGAGGGCTCCCGGCCCCACCCGGCGGCTGTCGTGGGTCACCGTGCGGATCTCTGCTTCCTCGCCGCCCCCTGCGGGGGGCGGGATCAGGCGGGCGTCCACGATGCGGCAGGCTTCCCCCACGGTAAAGAGCACGGCCTCACCTCCCCGCCAGCAACTCGCGTACCACCTGGCGGTCGTCGAAGGGCAGGGTGCGGTCGCCCACGATTTGGTATGTCTCGTGCCCCTTGCCCGCGATGAGCACCAGGTCGCCCGGCTGCACCTCCGCCAGGGCGAGGGCTATAGCACGGCGCCGGTCGGGTTCCACCAGGTAGCGGTAGCCGGGGGCGCGCACCCCCTCCTCGATTTCGCGTATGATGGCGTTCGGGTCCTCCGTGCGGGGGTTGTCGGAGGTGAGCACGGGCAGGTCCGCCAACTCCCGGGCTATCCGGCCCATGATCGGACGCTTGCCCCGGTCCCGGTCTCCCCCGCAACCGAAGACCACGATCACCCTGCCCCGTGTGATCCCGCGGGCGGTCTCCAGCACGTTGCGCAGGCCGTCGGGGGTATGGGCGTAATCGACGATGACGGTGAAATCCCGCGCCTCCGCCACCCGCTCAAAGCGTCCCGGTACCTGGGGCGCGCGGGCCAGGGCCTGCACGGCCACGGCCAGGGGCACCCCCTCTCCCACCGCCACGGCCAGCGCCGCCAGGGCGTTGTACACGTTGAACCTGCCTACCAGGGGCAGCGTGACGGGCGCCTCCCCGGCGGGCGTCCGGACCAGGAAGGAGGTGCTCTGTGCGGTGACGCGCACGTCCCCGGCCGTGACATCCGCATCGCCGTGCAGGCCGTAGCTCACCACCCCCGCCCCCGCCCGGCGGGCCTCCTCCAGGAAACGGCCGGCGGAACCGTCGTCGGTGTTGATGACGGCCAGTTTCTTGCCCACGGTACTCCCCAGGTAGCCCTTACCAAGCATGCGGAAGAGGCGCAGCTTGGCCTCCAGGTAGTCGGCCAGGGTGGGGTGGTAGTCGAGGTGGTCCTGGGTCAGGTTGGTGAACACGGCCACGGCGAACTCGCAGCCCGAGACCCGCTCCTGGTGGAGGGCGTGGGAGGAAACCTCCATGGCGCAGTACGTGGAACCGCATTCGGCCATGTGGGCCAGGAGGGGAAGGATATCCACCGACTCGGGCGTGGTCCGCTCCACGGGCAACTCGCGCTCGCACACCACGTTGGCCACCGTCCCCACCAGCCCCACCCGGTGACCGCAGGCAGCCAGGATGTGACGGATGAGGTAGGTGGTGGTGGTCTTGCCGTTGGTGCCCGTCACCCCCACCAGGCGCAACTTGCGGGAAGGGTGGCCCCAGAACTGGGCGGCCAGCAGGGCCAGGGCCCGGCGGGAAGAGGGCACCAGTACCTGGGCCACCTCCCCGTTCAACTCCAGCCCTCTTTCCACCAGCAGGGCGCGGGCCCCCCGGCGCACGGCTTCCGGAGCGAAGTCGTGGCCGTCGTACTTTTGCCCCCGCCAGCAGGCGAAAAGGAAGCCGGGGCGCACAGCCCCCGAGTGGTAGGCCAGTCCGGTGATCTCTGTGTCGGGGTTTCCCCGCAGGTCCTTCTCCGGCAGTATGGCAATCAGTTCGCGTAACGTCACAGGGAATCGCCACCGCTTTCGGCTAACTTTTCCAGTATTGTGACCCGACCCCGTTCATTTTATGTGACGCGGCAGGCCATCACAACGTGCCACCCGTCACCGCGCAGGGCAGCGCTGCGGGAAGCCCACCCACGGTGCGGCATCACGGGGGCGCGGACAGCGGTGGCGCGAAGTCCACCTGCACCGTGCCCCCGGGAGGCAGGCCCGCCCCGGGGCCGGGGTCCTGGCGCACCGCCCGGCCGGTCCCCCTGGCCACCATGCGCAGGCCGGCCTGTTCCAGGCAGCGGGCCGCCGCCCGCATGCTCATCCCCCGCACGTCGGGAACCGGTACCGTCCCCGGTTCCACCGTCCCGGAGGCCGCCGCCGGGGCCGCGCCGGCCTCCCCGCGCGCGGGGGCGCCGCCGCGGGTTGCGCCGGCCCCTCCCACCGTCCCCGCCTCCGGACCGCCGCGGCCGTGTGCGCCCGCCGCCGCAACGCTCACGGGGCCGGCCGCGGGAGCCGCGGGGGGCTGTTCCCCGGGGGGGATCTCCAGGTAGCGCAGGGCGTCCGCCATGATGGCCCGGAACACGGGCGCCGCCACCTGGCTGCCGTAGTACTCGCCCTTGGGCTCATCCAGGACCACCAGGGTGAGCAGCCGCGGCCGGGGCAGGGGGCCGAACCCCACGAAGGAACTGATGTACTTGCCCGCCGCGATGCGGCCCTCCTCCACCTTCTGGGCGGTGCCCGTCTTGCCCGCCAGGCGGTAGCCGGGGACCTGGGCCGACTTACCCGTCCCCTCCTCCATGACCAGACCCATGGCCCGTACCAGTTCCCGGGCCGTCTCCTCGGATATCACCCGCCGTACCCCTTTATCCTCATACGTGCGCACCAGCTCCCCCGAAGGGGTGCGGATCTCCTTCATCACGTGGGGGGTGGTCATCACGCCCCCGTTGGCGATGGCGGCGATGGCGCGGCAGAGCTGCAGGGGCGTGACGGTGAGGGTCTGGCCGAAGGCCATGGCGGCGAGGTCCACCGGCTTACATTCCTGCTTGGGCAGGAGCAAACCCTGCGCCTCCCCGGTGCCGGCATCCGTCCCCGTGGGCTGGGTGAGGCCGAACTCGTCCAGGTAGCGGTAGAAAGCGTCCACCCCCACGCGCAGACCCATCTGGATGAAGGCCACGTTACAGCTTTCCGCCACCGCCTGCTCGAAGTTGATGGCACCGTGGCCACCCGCCGCCCAGCAACTGAAGGTGTGGCCGGGTACGGTATAGGAACCCCCGCAGAAGAAGCCGGAAGCGGGGGTAACCACCCCCGTTTCCAGGGCGGCGGCGGCGGTGATGGGCTTGAAGGTGGAGCCCGGCGGGATGGTATCCGAGACCACCGGATTGCGACGGTGGGAGTCGGGGAACTCCTGATAGCGCCCGGGGTCGAAGGTGGGCCGCACGGCCAGGGCCAGTATCTCACCATTGGTGGGGTCCATCATCACCACCATGCCGGACCTGGCTTCCGTGCGGGCCATGGCCGCCTCCAGTTCCCGCTCGCACACGTACTGCAGCACCTGGTCGATGGTGAGCACCAGGTTGTTGCCGGGCACGGGCGGTTCGAACTGGCGCATGGATTGCGGGATCTCCCGCCCCAGGGCATCCACCTCCACCACCACCCGGCCTTGCTGTCCGCGCAGGTCCTTCTCGTAGATGAGTTCCAGGCCTTCCAGCCCCACGTTGTCGATGCCCACGATCCCCAGCAGGTGGGCCGCCAGCTGGCCCTGGGGATAGAAGCGCTGGGCCTCCCGGGTGAGCCCCACCCCGCGCAGCTTGAGCGCCTTGACCGCGGCCGCCTCTTCCTCGCTGATGCGCCTCCTGATCCACACATAGAACGAGCGCTGGCGCAGGCGGTCGAGCACGTCCTGGGGAGGGATGCCCAGCACCCGCCCCAGTTCGCGGGCAGTCTTCTCCACGTCGCGGATCTCGGGCGGGATGGCGTACACGGAATTGACGTCTACGGAAATGGCCAGTTCCCGTCCGCGCCGGTCCAGGATGAGCCCGCGGCGTGCCTGCACGGGGATGTCGTTCATACGCACCTGCAGGGCACGACTCCTCAGTTCCTCGCCCTTCACCACCTGCAGCCAGCCCAGCCGGCCGGCCAGCACGGCGAAGGAAACCAGGAAGGCAAAAAAGAGGAAAACCACCCGCCTGCGCAGGCTAAGCGGAGGGGTGAACACGGTCGCTGCCTCCCCCGGCCCCTAGCGAGCGGGTCCGGCCAGCACTCCCTGCCCTTCTAACAGCGCCGCCAGGAAGGAGTACACCTGCCCGAGCCAGGAAGCGGTCTCCCGGCCGCCGTCCTCCTGCACCAGGAGGGGAGCGGGCGAGGCAATGGTCCTGGCCACCTGGACGGGAACCATGCCCAGCTTCTTTGCCTCCCGCTCGACCCGTGCCGGCGAACTGAGGCGCAGGGCCTGAAGTTGCAGCTGCTCGTTTTCGGCCCGCAGGGCCTCGAGTTCCTTCTCCAGGGCCAGGATGCGATGCCCCGTATCCAGGCAGGCCACGTGCAGGTACACCAGGGCCAGGGCGACTAACGCGGCCAGCCCCACCAGCGCCGGCCCCAGCACCCACACCGAACCCAGCGGTCGTACCACTGTGCGCAGTCCGGCCCTGCGACCCGCCCGCCGCCTTGCGAGGCTACTGTAGCCGACCCAATGGGCGGTACAGGCCTCATCGGCCATAACCATGCCTATTCCTCCCTTCCCTGCCCTATGCGGTGGTCGCTCCGCTGCCGGGCCCCGGCTGCCCGCCCTCGTCCCCAACCTCAAACCCCCGCAACCGGGCGCTGCGGGAACGGGGGTTTTCCCGCACTTCCTCCGGCCCCGGCACCAGCGGCCGGCGGGTGAGCACCGTACCGCGCCCCGCCCGTGCCAGGACGAGAAATCGTCGCTTCACGATCCGGTCTTCCAGGGAGTGAAACGAGATCACGCACACGCGGCCTCCCGGCCGGCAACCATCCGCTGCCTGGTCGAGGGCCTGCTCCAGTTGCTCCAGTTCCCTGTTCACCGCAATGCGCAGGGCCTGGAACGTCCGGCGGGCGGGGTGCCCCCCCTTCCGGCGCGCCGGTGCCGGAATGGCGTCCCTGATCGCAGCCACCAGGTCCGTGGTGGTGCGGAGGGGTGAGCGCGCACGCCGTTCCACGATGCTCCGCGCTATGCGGCGGGCCCACCGCTCCTCGCCGTAGCGGGCGATGATGAAGGCGAGGTCGTCTTCCCCCAGCCCGTTGACCAGGTCGGCGGCCGTGAGTGTCTGCCGGCGGTCCATGCGCATGTCCAGGGGACCCTCGTGCTGGTACGAGAAACCCCGGGTGGGATCGTCCAGGTGGCGGGAACTGACTCCGAGGTCGAAGAGCACCCCGTCCAGCGGACCCATCCCCTCTTCCGCCAGGATCTCCGCCAGGCGCGAGAAGGGCTCCTGGCGGAGGCGCACCGCACTTCCCCACGGGGCCAGGCGCTCGCGTGCCACCGCCAGGGCTTCGCCGTCCCAGTCCAGGCCCAGCAACCGCCCGCCCGGTCCGGCCCGGTCCATGATAGCGGCGGCGTGACCGCCCTCGCCCACGGTACAGTCCACGTAGGTACCTCCCGGCTTAACGCCCAGCAACTCCACCACCTGCGCCACCATCACCGGCCGGTGCACTACCGGCCTCCCTCCCCCGGCCCTTCCTCGGGAGCAAAGAGGCTCTCGGCGATCTCCTCGTACTCACCGTTCACCTGCTCCTCCAGGGCCTCCCAGCTGGCGCGAGCCCATACCTCCACGTGGTCGGAAACGCCCGCCACCACCACTTCCCGCTCCAGGCCGGCATAGGCCCGCAGGGCGGGGGAGATGAGGATACGCCCCTGGGCGTCGGGCGCGCACTCCATGGCACCGGCGAAGAAGTAGCGCTGGAAATTGCGGTTCCGCGCGCGGGTGAAGGGAAGCCCGGCGAAGCGGTCCGAGATCACCTTCCAGGTCTCCCACGGGTACACCCACAGGCACTTGTCCAGGCCCCGGGTCACCACCATGCGCTCCCCCAGTTCAGCACGGAAACGGGCGGGGATGGCCAGCCGGCCCTTCTCGTCCATGTTGTGAACGTACTGTCCGAGAAACATGCCCCGCCCCTCCCCCCTGTCCGGTGTCCAGTTCCCCACCGTTCACCACTTTGACCCACTTTGCTTGTCCTATTCTCCATCAGCGGAGGAATTCCTGCTTCCCGGATCGAACCTCTACAGTTCTGGAAAGCTTTCCTCAGGATAGGAAAACCGGGGCCGGGAAACCTTACACCGGGGCGGCCTAACATGCACCGGGGAGGGAGGGCTTTGCCGGTAGACGGCAACACCGTTTGCTATGTGAGCACCTTTCCGCCGCGGCGCTGCGGCCTGGCTACCTTCGTGTCCAACCTGATGACGGGCGTGGAGGCGGCGGGATGGCACGGCCGGGTCATCGCCGTGAGCGACCACGCGGGAGCATACGATTACGGCAGGGCCGTCATCGGCGAGATCCGCCAGGGATATCCGGCCGACTACCGGGCCGCCGCCGATTTCCTGAACCGGGCCCGCTGCCCGGTGGTGAACCTCCACCACGAGTACGGCATCTTCGGCGGCGAGCACGGGGACCTGGTGCTGGAGCTGGTGGAGCGCCTGCAGCGCCCGCTGGTGGTGACCCTGCACACCGTGCTCTTGCGCCCTCTTGCCGCCCAGCGCGATATCATCCGCCGGCTGGGGGAGCGGGCGGCGGCCCTGGTGGTGATGACGGAAACCGGCCGCCGCCTGCTCGGGGAAGTCTACGGAGTCGATTCCTCCCTCGTACAGGTGATCCCTCACGGCGTGCCCGCCGTACGGGCCTGGAGTCGCCGGGAAATCCGAAAGCGCCTGGGCCTGGCGGGAAGGCAGGTGCTGTGCACCTTCGGGCTCATCAACCCGGGCAAGGGCATCGAATACATGCTGCACGCCCTGCCCGGTATCGCCAGACGCCACCCGCGGGTGCTCTACCTGGTACTGGGCCAGACCCACCCCGTGGTGAGAAGGCTTTACGGGGAAACCTACCGCCAGCACCTGGTGAGCCTGGCGGCCGACCTGGGGGTGAGCGAGCACGTCCGCTTCGTGGACACCTACCTGACCGAGGCGGAACTCACCGACTACCTGCTGGCCGCCGACGTCTACGTCACCCCTTACCTGGGAGAGGAGCAAATCGTGTCCGGCACCCTGGCCTACGCCCTGGGACTGGGGAAGGCCATCGTCTCCACGCCCTACCTGTACGCCCGGGAGTTGCTGGCGGGCAACCGGGGGCTCCTGGTGGAGTTCCGTAACGCCCAGGCCCTCGAGCAGGCCGTCAACCGCATCCTGGGGTCGTTCCGGTTGCGCCGGCAACTGGGGCAACGGGCGGCTGCCTTGGGCATGACCATGACCTGGCCCCGGGTGGGGGCTCGCTACGCGGCCCTGTTCAGGGAGGTAACGGGAAGGAGCAAGGGGTATGAGCGTGTCCGACAGTTTGCCATCCCCCACCTTACGCTGGGACCACCTGCAGCGCCTGACGGACTGCACGGGCCTCATCCAGCACGCCACCTATTCCCTGCCGGACCTGGCCAGCGGGTACACCACCGACGACAACAGTCGTGCGCTGGCACTCCTGATGAGGGTGCCCGGCGCGCGCCTTGACCCGCGCCTGGCATCCCTGGCGGAGAAGTACCTCGCGTTTGTCGCCCACGCCCAGACTCCGGGTGGGCGGTTTCGCAACTTCATGGACTACACGAGGCGCTTCCTGGACGAGGAGGGGTCCGAGGACTGTTTCGCCCGTGCCCTGGGGGCGTGCGTGGAGGTAATGGTGAACCCCGGGGCCAGCCCGGGCTGGCGGCTCCTGGCCGGGCGCCTGTGGGCACGGGCCCTCCCCCACGCGGGCACCCTGCGGGCTCCCCGCGCCCAGGCCCTCACCCTGGTGGCGCTGCGCCGCTACCACGAGGCATCCCCCGAGCACGCCACCGCCGTGCTGGCCGAACGCCTGGGGCAGCGCCTGCTGGCCGCCTACCGGGCCACGGCGGGCCCGGGATGGCACTGGTTCGAGGAAATCATGACCTACGCCAACGGCGCACTCCCCCAGGGGATGCTGGCCGCCTACGTGATCACCGGACACCGCAGCTATCTGCGCGTGGCCCGGGAAAGCCTGGACTTCCTCAACGACTGCTGCTTCCGGCGCGGCTACGCCAAGCTGGTGGGGAACCGTCACTGGTACCCGCGGGGAGGGACGCCCGCGGATTTCGACGAGCAACCGCTGGACGCCGCCCACCTGGCGGAGGCCAACCTGGAGGCATTCCTGGTCACGGGCGCCTCCCGCTACCGGGAACTGGCCCGGCGGGCGGCGGCCTGGTTCCAGGGCCAGAACCAGCTCGGGGTCTCGCTGGTGGACCCGGTCACGGGGGGATGCTACGACGGCCTCACCCCGGACGGGGTGAACCTGAACCAGGGGGCGGAATCGCTGCTGGCCTGCCTGTGGACGCAGGTCCTCATGACGGAACTCGAGGCCACCCCGGTCGAACGGCCGGCGGCGGGTACCTCGTGAAGGCGGTGCTGGCCGCGAGTGTCATCTCCACGCGGTGGTGGCCGCGCCCACCCCGAGGCGGTGTCATTACCGGGCCGACCACACCACACATAATGGGCCAAGGGGGCTGGTGAGATGAAGCTCAGAGATGCCCTGCTATCGCAAAGGGTACACGAGGTGCTGGGGCAAATAGCCCCGCTTTCGGCCGCGCCCATCCGGGCCGTGGCCCAGGACGGCGTGGTCCGCCTGCGCGGGCTGGTGGGTTCCCCCCGGGAGGCCCGCCTGGCAGAGACCATTGTGTCAGGGTTGACGGGCGTGCGTAAGGTGATCAATGAGCTGGAGGTAAGGGCACCGGCCGGGTCCCCCCACCCGTATGGCGTCACCGAAGGCGTCTTCCACGCCGACTTCACCCTGGCGCAGGATGAGGACCAGAGCCTGGAGGTGTGAACGGTGCCTTATGGAAGCTTCGCTCCCGACGGCCGGGAGTACGTGATCTCGAACCCCGCCACCCCCCGCCCGTGGGCCAACTACCTGACCAACGGCCACTACTGCGCCCTCATCTCCCAGACCGGCGGGGGATACTCGTTTTTCGGCAGTTCCGGGTACCACCGCATCACCCGTGCGCACCCCGCCGACATGCTGGTCTCCGACCGGCCAGGTCGCTACCTCTACCTGCGCGACGAGGAGACGGGGGACACCTGGTCGCCGGGCTGGCAGCCCGTGCAGGCCCCCTACGACCACTGGGAGTGCCACCACGGCCTGGGCCATACCACCATCCACAGCGTGGCGCGCGAGGTGGAGAGCCAGGTGACCTTCTTCGTCCCCCGGGGGGATGACCTGGAAATCTGGTGGGTCAGGCTCACCAACCGCTCGTCCCGTCCCCGCACCCTGAGCGTTTTCTCCTACCTGGAGTGGGCCCTGGGCAGCTTCCCCTACGACCTGCTGGAAAGCACCTTCGCCTCTCTTTTCAAGCGGGTGGAGTGGAGCGACACCACCCTGCTGGCGGAAAACCGATTGTGGGAGGTGGCCGCCCGCCCCACCAAACCACACCTGGCCTGGCCGGCGGTGGCATTCACCCGCTCCAGCCTGCCCGTCACCAGCTTCGACGGGCTGCGTTCCGCTTTCCTGGGGCCGGGCCGGTACCTGTCGCGCCCCCTGGCCGTGGAAAGCGGGCAGTGCAGTAACTCCCAGGGACCCGGCCAGGACGCCGTGGGAGTGCTGCACTCCTCCCTGCGCCTGGAACCGGGGGAGACGCGGGAGTTCGTCATCCTGGTGGGGGCGGCGCCCGACCGGGCCTCGGTGACCCAGCTGTCGCGCAAGTATCTCGACCTGGACGAGGTCAGGCGTGCCTTCGCCCACGTGCGCGGCTACTGGGACGACTACGTGGGGCGCCTCTGGGCCTCCACCCCCGACCGTGAATTCGACCTGGCCCTCAACATCTGGTCCAAGTACCAGTCCTGGGTCACTTTCCACTGGTCGCGCATGGTCTCGTACTACATCGGGGGCGGGTCGGTGATCGGCTTCCGCGATAGCTGCCAGGACCTGCTGGGCATCCTGCCCATGGAGCCCGAGGCCGGGGCCCGCAAGCTGCGGGAACTCCTGCGCCACCAGTTCCCGGACGGCGGCTGCCTGCACAACTGGGACCCGGTGTCGGACACCGGCCCTCGCACCGGCCACTCCGACGACGCCCTCTGGCCTGTGCTGGCGGTGATCGCCTACCTCAAGGAGACGGGGGACCTCGACTTCCTGCATGAGGTCGTCCCCTTCTACGGCGGAGGCGAGGGAACCATCCACGACCACCTGGAGCGCTCCCTCTCCTACAGTCTGGGCCGCCTGAGCCCGCGCGGCATCCCCCTCATGGGTGCAGCCGACTGGAACGACGGCCTGGACCAGGTGGGCACCGAGGGCCGGGGCGAGAGCGTGATGACCGCTGAGTTCCTGGTCTGGATGCTGCGGGAGATGGCGGCCCTGGAGGACCACCTGGGGAACCGGGATGAGGCCGGCCGCTACCGGGCCCGCGCCGACGAGATCTCGCGGGCGGTCAACGAGCACTGCTGGGATGGAGAATGGTACATCCGGGGCACCACCGACCGGGGGGAAGCCTTCGGCAGCCACCTCAACCGCTGGGGCCGCATTTACGTCAACGCCCAGACCTGGGCCGTGCTCAGCGACCTGGCGCCACCCGACCGGGCGCTGGCGGCCATGGAGTCGGTGTGGAAGCACCTGGACACCCCTTACGGCCCCGCCCTCTTCCTCCCCGCCTACCAGGAACCCGATCCCTCCCTGGGCATCATCACCATGTTCGCCCCGGGTACCAAGGAGAACGGCGCCATCTTCAACCACCCGGTGACCTGGGCCATCCTGGCGGAGGCCAAACTGGGCCGCGGCGACCGGGCCTACGAGTGGTTCCGCAAGAGCTGTTTCATGCGGTCGTCCGCCGACCAGAACCGCTACATGGCGGAGCCCTACGTGTACGCGGAATACGTGCACGGCCCCGGTTCCCCCTGGTTCGGCCGGGGGGAGTTCACCTGGACCACGGGCACCGCCGCCTGGGCCCAGATCGCCGGGTATCAGGGCATCCTGGGGGCCCGCCCGGAACTGGAGGGCCTGCGCGTCGACCCCGTCATCCCCCCCGAGTGGGACGGCTTCAGTCTGCGCCGCACCTTCCGCCGGGCCACCTATCTCATCGAAGTGGAAAACCCCGGCCACGTCAGCCGGGGTGTGCAAAAGGTCTACCTGGACGACGAAGAACTGCCGGGTAACCTCGTCCCGCCCCTGGAAGACGGCAAAGAGCACCGCGTGCGCGTCCTCATGGGACCTCCCTGATCCTCTGTTGCCCCCCGGCGTTCTCGCCACCTCGCAGCGCGCCCGCTGCCCCCGGGCGCGGTTAGAGCCGGGACAGCGCCAGCGCTTCCAGGTCGGCCTCCCTCACGTAGAAGGCGGTGGAAATGCGGCAGCACGGCGGTTGCGGTATGGTGCGCAGGTAGAGGCCGGCCCGCGCGCACTCTTCCTGTAGCTGCTCGGGGGTATATCCCTCTACCCGGAAGGAAACCAGGCCCGCCGGCCCCTGGTCCGGTCGCGGAGAAGGTGTCACCAGTTCCACCTTGCAGTCCCGGGTGCTCCAGGTTGGTGGTCACCACCTCGTCACCGGGCTGCCACCTCATGGCAGCCAGGGCCAGGTTGATGGCGTCGCTGGTGCTGTATGTAAGGGCGACCTGGTGCGCCGCCACGCCGAAGAGGTCCGCGATGAGCGTGGTGTCCACACCCACCCACCCCCTCGGCCGGGGGGCCGGGCAGGATTTTGTCACACCCGCGCGCAAAGATATATCCCACCCCACACTGGAAAACACGATGCGGGTCTGATGCGGTAGAGCGAAAGGAGGGCGAGAACGGCGTGCTCGCAGGGATGCGCATTTCGGAAGACGTGCTCGGGCTGGTGGGACGCACCCCCCTGGTGAGACTGAACCGGGTAACGGAGGGCTGCTGCGCTACGGTGGCAGCCAAGCTGGAGTTTTACAACCCGTGCGGGAGCGTCAAGGACCGCGTCGGGCTGAGCATGATCGTGGCAGCCGAGAAAGCCGGGCTGCTCGGGCCGGACAGCGTGATCGTGGAACCCACCAGCGGCAATACGGGCATCGCCCTGGCCTTCGTGTGCGCCGTGCGCGGATACCGCCTCATCCTCACTATGCCCGAGACCATGAGCGCTGAACGGCGCACCCTGCTCGCAGCCCTGGGGGCCGAACTCGTCCTCACCCCCGGGGCGGAAGGCATGAGGGGGGCGGTGCGGAGGGCCGAGGAACTGGTGGCCTCGAACCGCGGCTACTTCATGCCCAACCAGTTCGCCAACCCTGCCAACCCCGACATACACCGCCGCACCACCGCCGAAGAAATCTGGGCCGATACCGCCGGTCGGGTCGACGTCCTGGTGGCCGGGGTGGGAACGGGCGGGACCATCACCGGAGTGGCCGAGGTCCTCAAGGGGCGCAAGCCTTCCGTCCGCGCGGTGGCGGTGGAGCCGGCCGCGTCCCGGGTGCTATCAGGCGGGCCTCCCGGCCCCCACGGCATACAGGGGATCGGGGCCGGATTCGTGCCCGCCGTGCTCAACAGGGCCATAATCGACGAGATCGTGCCCGTCACGGACGACGAGGCCATGGCCATGGCCCGGCGCCTGGCCCGGGAGGAAGGGCTGCTGGTGGGCATCTCCTCGGGTGCCGCCGCGCACGCCGCCGTCCGGGTAGCCCGCCGTCCGGAAAACGAGGGCAAGCTGGTGGTGGTCATCCTGCCCGACACGGGAGAACGCTACCTGTCCACCACCCTGTTCCGGTGCGTCCTCACCGACCCCGCGCCTGGCGAACGGCGTTGAGCTTCCTGGAACGGCACGGGCAGTACCGCCGGCTCACTGACCGCGAGAAAGCTCACTGAGGGCCCGCACGGACACCACCCGGTAGTACTGCGCCAGCCACCCCGCCACCGGGTCCGGCGCCGCCGCATCCGGGTGGGGATTCCGGGCAGCAGTGCGGGCATGCCCGGACCCGCTGAGGGAGCGCACCCGGCTGCCACGGGCAACATCCAGGGGGCCGAGAAGCCTGAGCACAGCTCCCGGTACCTCGGGGGGCCGGGGGTTGATGGGACAGCCCTCCACATCCTGCCCTGAGTAGAAGAAGCGGGCAATATCCGCTCCGGCCGACACCGCCGGGCCCTCCCCGGCGTGCAGGATGGCGGCAGGGTCCGCTGCGCCCAGGGTCGGGCCTCTCCTGCCCGCCAACCCCCCGGCCAACGAGCGGGCCTGGCGGGTGCGGCGGTCGCGCAGGGCCGCCAGCACCTGCTCCCGCGTGCGACCACGGAGGACGAACATGAGGAAGGGGTCACTGTCGAACTCACGGCCCAGC